>CABUHM010000112.1:0-5296 GCA_902491355.1 uncultured Eubacteriales bacterium | reverse complement strand
ACCGACTATCTGAACGGCGACACCTATTTCAAGATCGCGCATCCCACGCATAATTTGGATCGCGCCCGCAACCAGTTCGCCTTGGTGCGCGACATCGACCGCAAGCTGCCCGAGCTTTGCGAGTTCACCGCCCGTATCTGATTACAGGAGAAACGAGCTATGAAACAACGAGTCATGCGCCTTCTCTGTCCGGTCTTTGCCGTCCTGATGCTGACCGGCGCTGTCGGATGCGCATCAAAGCCCGAGACGGATGTCGACGCACAGCCCGCATCCGAAACCGTCGCCACCGATACTCCCTCCACGGAAGAACCGCCGAAATCGGCTCCTGCCGACTCCCTCTATCGAGGTCCGTTCGGCACGAAAATGTACTATTCCAAAGAGCAGACCGCCGAGAGCTTTCACGAGCACTGCGCGGCGCTGGAATATGAGGGCTATACGCGCGTGTTTTCCAACCGCATCGGAGACAATGAATATGCGGGCTTCCGCCGTGAAGGAGAAACAGTGTATACCTATTTTACGGCATATGCCTCCGAGATCCGCACAATAAACGATACTGTCAGCACTCTGACCCTCCCCGCCGAAGAACAGCAGTACGATAAGCTGACCGAAACCTCGGTCATTCAGCTTGCACCCGACTTCTACAACGACGGGAGCTGGGGCATGGGATATCTGATCCAATTGGAGGACAGCCGTTACGTCGTGATTGACGGCGGCTATGAAGGCAACGGCACTAATGCAAATCGCATTCTCGGTCTGATGGAGTCCATGAACCGCCGCGAGGATAAGAAAATCGTGATCGCCGCGTGGATCTTGACCCACGACCATCCCGATCACTACTCGGTCTTTTTTGACTTTGCCCGTCGACTTGCCGACCGCGTGACCCTTGAACAGGTCATTGTCAACACCCAGGGGCGATCCGACAGAGGCTATCTTGCCACTAAAGACTTTCGGGCAGACATCCGACGCTTCGGCGAGAATGTCCCGCTCTGGATCGCTCAGGTGGGTCAGGTGTTTTATCTTGCCGATGCCCGTTTTGAAATCCTAAACACCGCATTCAGCGTCTTTCCGGGTCAACCCAACATCAACGGTACTTCCCTTGTGTTCCGCATGACGGCAGAAGGACAGTCCTTCCTTTGGACGGGCGACATCGAACTGGAGACCGGGGAGATCGTCTGCCGTTCCTTCGGGGACTATCTAAAAAGCGACATTTTACAAATGCCGCACCACGGATATTACGAAAACTGTGTTGCTGAGGAATTTTACGCCACGGTAGACCCCATCGTCCTCTTTTGGGATACCATTCAACCCAACGCCGATGACTGGTACTCCAAAGCCGAGACCGTGCGCTATGCCGTTGACAGCTTGCATGTGCAGGAGACACACGTAGCGGATAACAAATTCACCCGCATCGCCTTTCCGTATACTGTCGGTGCGGCGGAAGTCTTGAGCGTGGAGTAATCGGCAAACGCCTCACCAAGCGCTTTGCCCCGCATATAACCGTGTCTGCGCAAAGTGCCGAATCGCGTTAGTGTGATTCGGCACTTTCGGTATTTCCCCCGTTTTCCCCACGGGCAGATTCGCGCCCCCAAAACATGGGATCTGCAGAAGCATTGCCGTTTCGGGTCAGCGGCTGTCATTGCGCTTTCCCCTACCGAATTCCCGAGCTATGGGAGGGCAGGTACGGGAAAAATGGCAAAAACCGAAAATATATTTGCGAATTCTCTTGACAAATCGCGTTCAATGTGGTATTATAGATGAGCGTTCCAGAAAGATGCTTGTCCAGATGCCAAATATGCGCCCTTAGCTCAGCGGATAGAGTGCCCGGCTACGAACCGGTAGGTCGGAGGTTCGAATCCTCTAGGGCGCGCCAAAAGTCGACAAGTATCGTCAGATGCTTGTCGATTTTTACTGTTTACTGCTTTTTTTTACACTTTGCGCTGTCCACGGTCGGGACAATTTCCGACGGGTGATACAGCACCGTGAAAAGAAATAGCAGGATATCCGCCCGACGGGTGACCAATATTTTGTGCAAGAGTTCAACGTCGTGCGCAAAACCATCGTATCATGTTCTTTTTCAGTCTGCCGCACAATGAGCACTTGCACCGCAAGTGCTTTTTTTCATGAAAGCCCGGCGCACGGCGGTTTTTTGCGTTTATTTCCGTTCCGTCAGCCAAAGCGGGCGGAAAAGTGTAACATTTTCCCCCAATCGTTGATTTTCTTCGGTGAAGGGGGAAAGACACTCATGACAGAAAACTTTGACTGCGAGATAGTACAACTGCTTTTTCAAAGAGACGAAAAAGGGATCGCGCTGGGTAAAAAACAGTACGATCGGCGGCTCCTGTCATTTGTCAGAACGCTCCTCGGCAGTGACGTCGACGCCGAGGAAATTCTGAACGATGTGTGGTTCCATGCATGGAATTCCATTCCGCCAAACCGTCCGGATTCCTATCTTCCGGCGTATTTGCTCAGTCTTGCGCGGCGGGCGGCGATCAACCGCCTGAAATATCGGACGCGTGAGAAGCGGAATTTTCCGATCGCCGATATTTCGGAGGAGCTTGATGCATGCGTACCCGATTCCGCCGATACCGAGAGCGAATCGGAGCGGCGGGAGCTTATGAAGAGGATCAATGCGTTTCTGTGCTCCGTGCCGCCGACCGTTCGCATCATGTTTGTGCGGCGTTATTTCTTCTGCGAATCCGAAAAAGCAATTGCCGAACAGCTCGGAATGAGCTACGAGGCAGTGCGTACCGGTCTTTCCCGTACCAGAAAAAGGCTTAAGAGCTATTTGGAGATGGGAGGAATCATTGTATGAAGAAGCACGAGCTGTTTGAAGCGCTCAGCGACCTTGACCCGAGGCTGGTTCAGGAGGCTTATGTGAGGGGCGGCAGACGCCGTACCTCAAAAAAGAGGATTGCAGCATCGATCATGTCTGCGGCGGCATGCCTGTGCCTGATCGCCGTGGGCGTTGCAACCCGTTCGGTTTGGCTTCCCCAGCCGGATCAATCTGCATCGCCGTATGACAGCGATTCGGCTGTGATGGAACGTCCCGACAGCGGCTCATCTGCGACTGCGCGTCCCGATGAGGCGACACCGCCATCGGACGAAATCATTACCGTGGACGGATTTCAGATCCGAAACGGCGCCAGCATTTCCTATTGCGGAAGCGGCACGGAAGTCACGGTCCCCGTACAGGTGCGGACACTTTCCGCCGGCACCTTTGATCGCTCGGAAAACGCCGCCGAAATCGAGTCGCTGACCCTGGAATCCGAGGACACCAAGTTGGATGCGGGCGTACTGCGGGCGCTGTCCGCACTGCGCGAGGTGCATGTGAAAAACGGGGTGACCCGTTGCGAGGATCTGACGGCGTTTATGAAAATGTCGGCGGAGGAGATCGTGAATTCCGGCTTCAGTCTGGAATACTCGCATGCCCGTCACGGCGGCGAACCGGTGTATCGGGTCGCGGAGCTGGAAAACGTGTATCTGGATTTCTCGTTCCGAAATGTAACGGTCGAGGGCGATGCGCGAAGCGCGCTTTCCTCCGACGCGTCGCCGTATCTTGTGGAAATTCGGACGGAATGGGAGAAGGATGCGAACGGCGTCAGTATCGTCACGCCCCGTCCCGAGCTGAAAACGGAAAACGGGATCTACTGCGGCATGTCGGGCGAAGCGCTTGCGGAAGCCGACGATTCCTATGTGTACGAGGGGATCAACGTGACCGAGGGCGGCGAACTGATTCTTTCTTATCAGAAGGACGGCTACCGAATCCTCTGCTTTTTGACCGATTATTCCGACGATTTCGGCGCGTTTGAGGAATATCCCGAAGCCGATACCGAATGGATTGTGCAGGAGGTTCTGGGGAACCGCCGTCCCGACGGTATCGTTGCCAGAATGGAGCTTTGGCTACAGCATTAATTTCTGACAGGTGAAACATGAAGTATCTCTTGCTTGCCGACCTTCTACTGCTTACGGCATTACTGATCTTGTATATTTTGGCTCCGCCGCTTCTTTTACAGCGGGGGGGCGGGGCAGATATGCTCCCGACATGGGTCGATGCGGCACGGGAGTCAACGGAATCGTCTGCGGTGCGGGACAGTGATCCCGCATCGGACACCGCGTCCGATGTGCCGTCCTCTGCAACCGATCCTGCCGAGCCGGCAACGGACGGCTCTTCAAGCGATACCGTACAGGTGCCGGACGATCCGCCCGGGGCGACGATTGTTTCCGTGCCGTATCTCTCCCAAGGGGAGGAATATCCGAACGGCTGTGAGAGCGTGACCGCCGTGATGGCACTGCGGTACTGGGGCTTTTCCGTTTCCACCGACGAATTCATAGATCGGTATCTCGATACAGCCGACGCACCCGTGGTGGACGGAATCGGTCCCGACCCCGACCTGTTTTACTGCGGAAATCCGCGTCTGCCCAGCGGGTGGGGCTGTTATTCGCCGGTCATCTGCAACGCACTGAATCGCATTGTGCCTGCGAATTCCTTCTCCGTTTCCCAATTCTACGGTGTGAGTCTGGGGGAGCTTTGCACGACCTACATCGATCAGGGTATTCCTGTGATCATTTGGGCGACGGTGGGCATGGACGGCAGTCGTGCAAAGGCGAATTACGCTATGTGGGAAACCGAGGACGGCAAGCGGATTCTGTATCATAAAAGGCTTCACTGTCTGCTTCTGGTCGGCTACGACGACGAGAATTATTACTTCAACGACCCGTTGCGCGAGGGCGAGGACGGACGTGCCTATGTGGCGTATTCCAAGGCGAAAACCGAGCGTGCATATCAGATCCTCAATCAGCAGTGCGTGGTCATCGTGTCCACTGAAAACGGTTCGGGAAAATCTGTCCGCGGTCCGTTGGCAGGTCCGGTCTGATTGACGCAGGATGTGCGGATGCGGGAAAGCGGCGTTGCGGCGATGCCGTAACGGTGCAATGCGCCCGGGTGCGCGAATTCCGTCATTCTGTCAGCGTAAAGCAAACTTGACCCCGCCGACGGCAAGTCCGAAAGGATCTGCCGTCGGCGGGGGTTTGTATATGCGATCATGTCCGACGGGTGAATGATGTGCCGAACCTCATCTACCGCGCAGACAGAATCAAGACACAAGGCTCTCCTGCGTAAAAGGGGCTGTCGGCGAAGCTGACCGAGGGCGGAAATAATCAATATGCACCGAAATAATCCCTCCGTCGCGGTTTTACGCAGAGCGCCGCGCTACCTTCCTTTACACAAAGGAGGCTTCTCACGGTGACGCATGAGAACAGGTCGGTTATATGTGCGATACGTTCGTTTTGCGGCGGG
>CABUHM010000111.1:0-5330 GCA_902491355.1 uncultured Eubacteriales bacterium | reverse complement strand
GATATGGGACTGGAGGATCGGACGAAACAGCCCGTGGGGCTGCTCTCGGGCGGTCAGCGTCAGGCACTGACCCTGCTCATGGCGACCATGAGCCACCCCAGACTCCTTCTTTTGGATGAGCACACCGCGGCACTCGACCCCGCGACCGCCGAAAAGGTGCTTGACCTCACCACGCGCATCGTGGAGGAGGAAAACCTTACCTGCCTGATGATCACGCACAACATGCAGTCGGCACTGAGCCTCGGCACGCGCACCCTGATGATGAACAACGGCAACATCATCTTCGACACCGAGGGCAAACAGCGCGCCGCCCTCACCGTGGACGATCTTCTGCTGAAATTCAAGGAAGCCGCCGGTCACGCACTGGATAACGACAGAATGCTCCTGACCGACGATTGAACATCTTTTCTCACTTTTTTATCACCCGAAATACCAAAAAAGCTCCGCTTCCCATTCATGTGGGAAGCGGAGCTTGCTTTATGATTGCGCAATTATCGGTTTTCTTCCGCCGAGAAGGGATTCTCGCACAGATCGCACGGGATCAGACCGTCGCCGTCAAGACGGAAGGTCGCCACCTCATACTCGCCGAGGCTGACGGGGTATTCCTCGCCGTCCATGCAGACCGTAGCATCCGAGAAGCCCCGTCCGGCATGGAACAGACGAATGACCGTGTTTTTTCCGTCCTCGCTCTGCTTGCAGGTCGGCATCAGCACATCGGCATCGCCGCGCAACTCGATTCCGGCATCGGGTATAATTCCACCGCCGTCCGGGAAGAAGGAGATCGCCATGGGCTGTTCGTTAAAGACTGCGGCGGCGCGGGGCGCACGGCGCGCAATGTCCTCCCTGTCGCCGAACAGGAACGAGAAATGAAACAGACGCTCCCCCTGATCGACGTAGGGCATATAGCGATCCTGCGGCATGATCTGACGGTCGTCCACGGGATGCGCGGTGTATCCGGGCGAATGGAGCAGGGTCACGCGGAGCGCGTTGCCGTCGATGGAATTGCCGTACACACCGTCGTTGAGCACCGCCACGGCGCGGGTGTCGTCATGCAGAACGGTGTAGCGCAGGGACACGTTTTCCGAGCCGTCGGTCTTTGCCTCCTGCTCGCCGTATGCAGTCTCGCCGTATGCCGAGAGAGACGCAAAGTCGGTGGGAACGCGGAGCTTGATGAGCTTGGATTTCTCGTCCCAAATCACGCGGATATCCAATCCGATCGAGGGCATCGTCTTGGAAAGCTGATAGTCCACCACAGCGCGACTGCTTCCGTAGCCGAACACCGCCTGTACCGTGGTACGCACCTCGCCGTCCTCAATAACGCGGACTGCGGGAAGCGGAGACGTCACATTTGTGAAGCGGGTGCTTTCCTCCTCGCTGAGCAGGGTGAATTCCCCGATCTTCTTCTGCCATCCCGAAACCGTCATGCCCCACGGGTCGGCGGTATCCTCCATCACCTCAAGCACAAACGGATGGTGCTCCAGATACGATTTCCCGCCAACGGTCAGACGGGTCAGAAGTCCCGTTGCGCGCGAGATTTCCGCGTGCATGCCGCAGGCATCGAACACATAACAGCCGTCCTTTTCGGGCAGTGTGGGCTTGGGCTTTTCGGGCAGAATGTTGATCTTGCAATCGAAGCGATTCATCTGCATGGGCGCTAGGGTCGTGTGGAATACCACGCGCTTGCGCCAGTCGATCGGAATATTACTGCGCTCCTTTTCGGGCTGAGACGGCACCTTTTCGCCGTCACGGTAGACCGTGGGATTGGAGAACTCAATTTTGCGGTTCTGATCCCACAGCATGAATTCGCACGCCACATCGGTCTTCACCGGATACGGATGCGGGTTGTATACCAGAATCGGAATTTCATCCGCTTCCGCCTTGCGCTGTCCGTGTGCCAGAATGTAGAAGGCACGGGCGCGCACGCGGGACAGAATTTCCAGACCGTGGCTCATCTGACGCAGAACCATGTCCTCCACCGGCTGAATGGACGAGCCTGGCAGGGAGTCGTGGAATTCCGCCGTCAGAAGATCGTACTGCGCCTCCGCCAGCTCCTTTGCGGGATATGCCATGCCCGCTTTTTCGGCGTGAATACACATCCGCTCGGTGGAATAGAGACTGCTCTCCAGCAGACGGTGCATCTGCTTGACGCGGATCTGCGAGGTGTAACAGCCCACAGCCCAGGGGTTCAGGTCGCTGTGTACCTCGGGCAGACCGCCCTGCGCGATTAGCTCGGCAAAATAGGCTTCGGGCGTGGAATGGATCACCTCGATGCCCTGCTTTTCCATTTCCTTCTGCAATTCGGCAATGGCACGCAAATCCTGACGGGACGCACCGCCGCCGTGGTCGCCCACGCCCCACAGGCATACAGTGAAGGGATCGTCCCGATGGGCTTCCATCACCGAACGGATCTTATCCACGGCACGGCCGAGATAACTGCAATAGCTCTCCGACACGCGCCGACCCACCACAGAGGAGCCGTCAAAGCCGACCCAGCGGAAGGATTCGGCGGGCAGAGACATGAAATCCGGACCGGGTCTGCAAAAGAGGTAGCTGTCATATCCGGACTTTGCAAGAATCTGTACCAGCCCTCTTGTGTGACCGAAGGGATCGAAATTGATGGCGGTCGTCGGTGCATTTCCGAATTTCTCCATGAAATAGCGCCTGCCCGCAGTGATCTGCCGCACAAAGGATTCGCCCTGCGGCATGTTGCAGTCGGGCTGAAGATGCCAGCCGCCCATAATGTGCCATTTGCCGCGGTGCACCAGATCGACGATCCGCGCAAACAGCTCAGGCTCGTATTCCTCTATCCATTGGTATAATAGAGCCTCGTTGTGACAAAAAATGAAATCGTCCGTCTCTTCACAAAAATCGGCGGCACAGCGGAAGGTGGAGACAGCCGCCGCGGCGCCTTCCTCCCATTCCCACTGCCACACCGGATCAAGATGGGCGTTGCAAATCAGATGTATTCTCCGCATATCAGAATAATTCCTTTCCGAATTATGGTATCTGCCCTTATCATAGCAGACTTTTTCCCGAATTTCAATCGTTTTCCGTAAAATCGCAAAAATACCGGCAAAATTGTAACGCACCGCACGTCGGATGCTCAAATCCGCACCCCCCCAAGCCACCCCCTGCCCCACTCTGTCATATTTTTGCAAAAATCATCAAAAGCACTTGACAACCGTACATCCTTTGTGGTATAATAGCAACGTTGACCGACAAAGCATACGGAGAAGTCGCGTAGTTGGTCGAGCGCGCGCGATTGGAAATCGCGTAACCGTCAAAAGCGGTTCGAGAGTTCGAATCTCTCCTTCTCCGCCAGAACAAACGATTCCGAACCTTTTCTTTTTGAAAAGCACATTCGGCATCATCGTAAAAATACCGGGCAAAGGTTAAAACACCTGCCCGGTATTTTTTCTATCTATGTTCCACCACTGTGCACAGGTACGAACACGCATTGCATTTTGCGGTGTGGCGTAACGTCTTTATCGTTACAGTACCTGTAGATTAAAAACAGCCCCTCACCAAATGTGATTGCCCAATGGTGAGGGGCTGTTTTCATTGTTGTTTCCGATGCGGTTTATTCTCCGTCAACCTCCGGCAGACCGGCGATGGACGTGAGAAAGGACCAAACGCACGCAAGCACAGATGTCGATGTAACAGCAATCCAGTTTACATCACCGAATGGCAGGTCGATCCGCTCACATTCAGCCAGAGTAGCATACATTGGCATATTTCACACCCCGACTTTATCGAAGTTTTTGTTTTGCGGTCGAAAATCGAAAAATTTAGAAAAAATACTTTCTTGACAATACTATTGCTTTATGATATACTTTAGCTGTAGCAAGTTATTATGTACAAACCCATATTTTTAGCAATCCTAAAGTGTTCCACCGTATACTGTGTGCTACCTAATTGGATTTATCTGCGGACGCACAGAAAAGGTTTGATCCTCGCCTGCGTCTGTTTTTGTCATTTGCCTTTCCTTGCGGCAATTTATATTGGTCAAAATCAATCATACATAAAAGAGTGGTTTTACTTGGATTACCGTAATCTTGAAAACGGGAAAACGACACATAAAGAATTTGAATGCGCAAAGCGGTTTTCGATGTGAGGTACAATATATGAGCAGAGTGGCTTTGATGGGAGAAAACTCCATCGGTTATATTAACGCTTTAATTGATATATGGAATCACGGGGACTGCGCCGTTTTGTTGGATTGGCGTATTCCCTTCCCGGTTGCGGCGGAGATGATGCTTGTGGTCGGCGCCCATACCTGTTTTATTGAAAAAGAGTTATTTGAAACGGTTAAAAAACTTATTCCCGATTCCGTTGAGCCTGTTGTATATGAAAAGCAAAACAGCTCAGCTGAGCTGTTGCCAAGCTGTATCTATGAGAAATTCAAGGAAAATTACAGTAAAAGCGAAGCCGTCGTAATATACAGCTCGAGAACCACGGGAAAATCGAAAGGAATCATATTATCCCACTTTGCCGTCAACACGAATGCGGATGCGATTATACGCTACATGAATCCGACCGCGGGGGACTGCATTTACATTGCAAAAGCGTTGTCTCATGCATCCACCTTAACGGGAGAATTGTTGGTCGCACTGAAAACAGGAATGAATTTGGTGATAGCCCCCACCATCGTTCCTCCGAGATACATTTCGGGCAACGTGAAGCGGTTTCACGCTACGATCATTTGCCTGAACCCCACATTGCTGTCAATGCTTTCGGATCACTGTCGGCAAAGCAAATGCGCTCTGCCTTCGCTGAAAAGCATTTATGTCAGCGGATCGATATTAAGCGATACTGTTTATGAGAAAGCCCGCATAGGTTTTCCCAATGTTCCGATTTACAATGTATACGGACTGTCCGAAGCGGGGCCGAGAGTCACCGCACAGCGAGGAGCATACTGCCGTGGCACCTCTGTCGGAAAGCCTATCGATGGCGTAGAAATCAAAATCGTTGACGGGCAGGGCGACCCATTGCCCGACGGTGAATACGGCATCATACAGGTAAAAACGCCGAGCATGTTCAACGGATATATTATCGGGGAGAGAAAGCACCCGATTTTGTGTGGGGATTGGTATAATACGGGTGATGTCGGATGTATAGACGAACACGGAGAACTCAGAATTGTCGGAAGAAACGACGATGTTATCCAAATCGACGCGCACAAAATATACCCGTCCCAAATTGATGCGTTTTACGTATCTGATTCCAATGCAGACCGCGACCGTTTTTCCGATTTATACAATCAAACAGGAAAGGTTTTTGGGGATCATGTTTAGAAATATTAAACTCGTTTTCAAATATCTCAGGCATGT
>CABUHM010000110.1:0-5335 GCA_902491355.1 uncultured Eubacteriales bacterium | reverse complement strand
GGCAAGCCGATGCCCGCCTCTTCCCGGGTTTCCTCCGTCCTCGCGCGTGGCGCGGATGATCTCCTGCAGGACGCAGGGCGGCTTCGGATATGAGGTTGCGGCATTGTCGAAATAGATCATCATGTTCAGCCCTTTCCGTTACGGTCTATCCGCCGGAACTTGATGCTCTCGCGCTCCAGCACCGTTTTTGCAAGATTCATTTTCGGACACGGCAGGCGCAGTCCGTATTCACAGCCGTATTTGGATTCGCCGGGCAGGAGCCGCGTGACCTCGCTTGCGATCCCCGCGTTCCCCAGTGCCGATCTTGCCCGCATCGCCTGTGTGACCGACCCGATGCCGATGATACATTCGGTTTGCATTCTTCATCCATCCTTTCTTTTCACGGAACGGCTGACCGCGCACCCGTTTGCATGGGACGTGCGGCGCGCCGTACCGACACAAAAAATCCCTGTTACAGTGTATGCCGTAACAGGGATTTGCGTTTCGTCGGATGTGATGGGGAGAGGGAAATCAGCGGTACTCGGCGGGAAGGAATTCCGGGGATACCTGTTTGCGCACATAGGCGTACAGATCGTCGAGGTTGAATTTGTGCTGAACCAGTGCGCCGTGCTGTGCGCACAGCTCCTGTGTATAGTCCTTCAATTCGTAGATTTGGAAGTTGGCGGCGTGATATGCGCCGGTGGGATCCTTAGTGTAGTGGCACACGGTGGGGCGGTACATCGGATTTTCGACGGTCAGCGTGCCGTCCGCCTTTTTTACAATGTCGAAGGTGGCGATGCCGCCCACAAGGAAGCTGTAATTCGGCGTATACTGCGTGTCGTAATACATGGAGTGCAGGAGATTGCCCAGAGAATAGATTACCAGTGTTTTGTGTCCGTTCGTGCCGTCCTTCCATTCCATGTCCTGAAGCGTATGGGAGTGGTGTCCGATCACGACATCCACATTCAGCTCGGCGAGGATGGCGGCGTATTTCTTCTGCTCATTGGTGACGGTGAGACTGCTGTCCGTGCCCCAGTGCATGGAGACAAACACCAAATCCGCCTGACTTTTTGCGGCGGCGACCTGACGTCGGATGTCCGCCTCGTTGATGTACGGGATGATAAGAGAGCTTCCCGCATCGAGGGTATAGCCGTTTGTGCCGTAGGTGTAGGAAAGGAAGGCGATGCGGATCCCCTCGTAATTGAACACGCGCACGGTGTCAAAATCGGTCTGATTTTCGTAACCGCCGATCATGAGGACGCTGTTCTGCGATTTCCAGAACCGAATGGCGCTGGTGAGGCATGCCGCCTTCATATCCAGCATGTGGTTGGAGGCGATGTTCACAACGTCAAAGCCCAGATCTACCAGGGTTCTTCCCATATCCTGCGGGGTATTGAAGGAGGGGTAGCCGTGGTAGCCGTATTTTTCGTCTCCCGTGATGGTCTCCTGATTGATGAACTTGATGTCGGTGGACTGCAAAAGGGGCAGGATGCCGTCATACATGGGCGCGAAGTTATAGGGATAGCTCTGTGCCGTGGCGCGCTTTTTCGCGTCGGCAAGGACGGAATCGTGTCCCACGTTGTCGCCGCAGGCAAGGAAGGAGATACGTTTTTCCTGCGGATTCGGCGTCGGCGGCTCGGTCACGGGCGTGTCGGACGTCGGCGTATCGGTGACGGGCGACGGCGTGCTGTCGGTGTCGGACGATGCGGTGTCTCCCTGTGCGTCCGAGGTTTGGTTCGGCTCGTTTCGGGTCGCGCCGTCGGTCGTGACGGCGGGATCGTCAAAGCGGAATATGCAGGAATTCAGGGAAAGGAGCGTACTTAAAGAAGTACGGTACAAATCAGTTTTTTCATGGTATCCTCCGTTTTCGGTCTGTCTTGCACGGGGCGGGAAAAGCCGTGTCTGTTCGCGCAGGGATCAGAGCTGAAGCTCGCGCGGATCCACCTCGGGCGGGATCATGGGAGGCGCGGGAACGCGCTTTAAGGGATCGTACAGAAAACGGCGGCAGACATCCCCTGCGGAAACGATGCCGTTGCGGGAGCACAGTACCGTGTCCCGATCCACCAAGCGGGTTGCGTATTCGCACGATTCGCATGCTTTATTATATTCGGGACAACTGTGTTTTTTGGGTGTCATGATTCCATCTGCTTTCTGCATTTTGTTTTTTCGTTGTTTTCAGCGCATCAAATACAGTATAGCATAGGTTCGGAGAAATTTCCAGTGGAATTGTCAAATTTCAGCAAAATATTTTTACAAAGCACAGAGTAAAGAGGGGACAAAGCAAGCCGCACAGGGCTTTTTGCAGGAAATAGAGCTTCATGCGCAGTCCCGCGCCGCTCAGGAACGAGGCGCTCTGCATGTGGACGCAGATGCCCGACCACCCAACAAGGAAGGAGGCGCGCAGGAGCGCGGCATCGCCCGATGCGTCGGCGAGGGAGCGGATGCCCTCGGTCAGGTCGAGGATGCCTGACACAAACCACCGCGCGCCGTCGGGCATACCGAGAGCGGAGAAAAAGGAGAGCACGCACTCATTAATCACGGCGAAGAACGCCACAAAGGCGCAGACCGTGAGCATGGGAACGACAGAATCGGTCACGGCGCGCACCAGACCGCCCCTCTGCACGGACGGCGAGGGGCGGTGCACGGACGGCGGCATCCGCTTCCGTCCGCAGGAAAAGAGGATGCCCGTGCACACGGCGGCACATAGCTGGGAAAGAAACAGGATGATGCCGGCGCGCGGATTCCCCGTGACCGCCGTGACACAGCCGAAGAGGAACGCGGGACCGCACAGGGTGCAAAAGCCTGCGGTGCGCTCCGCCTCCTCACAGGAGATAGCTCCCGCCTCATATAACTGCGCGGTCATGGCGGCGCCCATGGGAAATCCGCACAGAACGCCGCACACGATGGCGGCGGCGCACGGCGGGGACAGGCGGAACGGCGCGCAGATGTATTTTCCGAACGCGGCGCAGAAGCGGTCGGCTAAGCCCCGACAGATCAGATATTTGCCGATGACCAAAAACGGAAAAAGGGAGGGAAGAAGGACCGTGGCGCAAAAGGTGAGGGCGTCGCGGACAGCCTGCGCGCACTGTGCGCTTTCGGTCAGACAGCGCATGGTCAGGAGCAGGGCGCATATCCACAGCATGCCCGTGCGGATGCCTGCCCACACACCCGTGCGGCGGGCGGGGACGCCTTCCATGATTTCGGTATGAATCGGGATCACCTCGCATAGGTATCGTTATACGGTACACCGCCGTGCGGGCGGTACGTGCGTTACAGTATGGATATGCGCTTCGGCTTGCATTTTATGTGAAAGGACGGAGGTTTGCATGCAGAAAAAGAAGAAACAGCCGTCGGTTCGGTATCGGCTGACAAAATTGCTTGATTTTCCCTCGGATGCGCTGGGCGGCTTTTCCGAGGTCACGCTGTCCGAATCGGGAGAGATCTCGGTGAGCCGATGTCGGCATGTGCTGGAATATACGCCGCAGAGGATCTGCCTGTCCCTTTGCCGCACCCGACTGACGGTATGCGGATGCGGTCTGCTCCTGCACACCTATTTCGACGGGCACATCACGATCTGCGGTCAGGTGGATTCCGTCGTGTTCGGAGAGGGGAGTGTGTGATCGGTGCAACGGATCTTGCGTTACCTCGGCGGGTATACGGTCTGCACGGTGACGGGCAACGAAAGCGCGGTCTACGATGCGCTCCTCGGTCAGAACGCAACGTATTGGAATGTCGGATTTTCCGATGGTACGGCATCCTTTTCGTTTTTTACCCGACATCGGAAAAATATGGAACGCCTCCTTGACAAAATTCCCGATACGGTATATAATTTTGAGGATAAGGGATTTCCCGCCTGCCTGCGCCGCTATCGCGCGCGTCCCGGCATTTTATGCGGACTGCTCCTGTTTTGCGGCAGTTTATGGTTTTCCTCCCTTTTCATCTGGGATGTTCGAATTTCGGGCAATACTACGGTGGAGGACGGATATCTCAGGGAAAGCCTTGCGGCATACGGCTGTAAAACGGGCGCGTTTTACCCGTCGCTGGATTTTTACGAGCTGTCCACCCGCTACTTGCAGGAGCATGACGAGCTTTGCTGGCTCTCGGTGAACCGAAAAGGGAACATCGCCTACGTGGAGGTGTTGGAGAGCGAACCGAAGCCCGAGCATGAGACTTCCGACGCGCCGGCAAACATCATTGCGTCCGCCTCGGGCGTGGTGACCGCCGTCTATGTGTACGGCGGCGATGCGGTGGTGAAAACAGGGGATTCGGTTTCCGCAGGTCAGGTGCTCATATCGGGCTTTACCATGGATCGCTTTGAGGACATCCGTCTGGTTCGCGCCTCGGGCGAGGTCCTGGCGCAGATCCGCAAGACCTTTACGGTGACGGTGCCCTACAACGACGTGCGCCGAAGCTACGACGGCGAACAGACCGTGTACCGCACGGCGTCCCTGTTTGGCATGACCCTGCCGCTCTATTTCGGGGAGCAGAAGGAAAAGCCCGACTGCGACCGTCTGAGCGCCACCGAGCCTCTGTATCTCACGGATTGGGTGCGCACGCCGGTTCTCCTGACCACCGATACCTATGCTCATTATGTGACCCTGTCCTTTACCCGTACCCGCGACCAGTGCCGCGCCGAAGCACTGCGGCGGATGGAAGAGGTCATGCGGGAGGGCTTGGAGCACTGCGAAACGGTTTCGGTGGACAAAACCGAATCGGACGGAACGGACGAGGGGGGCGAACCCGTTTTCATCCTGCGGTATGAGGTCACATGCATTGCCGATATTGCGCAGGTGCGCGAGATCGCCGTGCCGCAGTCTTAGATATCCGCGAACACGCACGGATGTGCGAATTGTGTTTGAAATAAAGGAAAAACGTATGTTTCAGAAGTGTGTTTATACCGACACCGTGGAGCAGACAGAGAATGTCATGGGACATCTTGATTCCCATGCCTCCCTGCTTGAGGGCGCGTTCTCCGTCCTGATCTCGGTGCGCGAGAGCGATCGGAGCGGCGGGAACGCGATCACCGTGTCAGGCGACGAGGCGAACGTCCTGTCCGCATGCATGGCGCTGGATTATCTGTGCCGTCTGGCAAAGCTCTCGGGCGACCTGACCGAGCAGAACGTCCGCTATGCCGTGAGCATGGTGCGGGACGGCAAGACCGCCGAATTGACGCAGTTCGACTGGGACTGCGTCTGCACCACAAAAACGGGGAAGCCTGTCAAGGCAAAGACTGTGGGGCAGAAGCAGTATGTGGATAAGATTCGACAGAATACCATCGTCCTCGGCGTAGGGCCTGCGGGAACGGGCAAGACCTTTCTTGCGCTCGCCATGGCGGTCGCGGCACTGCGTGCAAAGG
>CABUHM010000109.1:0-5413 GCA_902491355.1 uncultured Eubacteriales bacterium | reverse complement strand
ATATTCCTTCACGCCGTATTCGCGGCAGAGCGCCTGCAGCTCGCAGTTTTCGGAACGGATGCAGGATGTGCATTCGCGGTTGTGCGCGGAGAGCAGCAACTCGAGGTTCACGCGGCGCTGTGCGCGCAAGGCGGGCGTATTGGTGTGAACCACCATACCCTCGGAAACAGGCATCACGCAGGCGGCGGCAAGTGCTCTTGCCTTCTCGACCTGCACCAGACACAGACGACATGCGCCGATCTGCTGAACATCCTTCAGATAGCAAAGGGTGGGAATATTGATGTTGGCGAGCTTCGCAGCCTCCAGAACGGTGGAACCCTCCGGAACACTGACCGCTACACCGTCAATGGTAAGGTTTATCATGGAATCGTGTCCTCCTTATTACTTCTTGGAAATTGCGCCGAACTTGCAGGAATCAATGCAGACACCGCACTTGATACACTTGCTCTGATCGATCACAAACGGACTCTTGACCTGACCGGAGATCGCACCCACGGGACATTTTCTCGAGCAAAGCGAGCAGCCCTTGCATTTATCCGGATCAATGACGACGCGGCAGAGCTTCTTGCACGCGCCTGCGGGACAGCGCTTTTCGTAAATGTGCGCTTCGTATTCATCGCGGAAGTAACGAAGCGTGGAGAGAACAGGGTTCGGAGCGGTCTGACCCAAGCCGCACAGAGAGGTCGCCTTAACGGTGTTGGCAAGCTCTTCGAGCTTTTCAATGTCGCCGTCCTGACCCTGACCGTTGGTAATTCTCTCCAGAATTTCAAGCATTCTGCGCGTACCCACACGGCACGGCGTGCACTTGCCGCAGGACTCATCCACGGTAAATTCGAGGAAGAACTTGGCGATATCCACCATACAGTTGTCCTCATCCATAACGATCAGACCGCCGGAGCCCATCATGGAACCGATGGCGATCAGGTTGTCGTAGTCGATAGGCGTATCCAACTTGCTTGCGGGAATGCATCCGCCGGAAGGACCGCCCGTCTGCGCCGCCTTAAACTTCTTGCCGTTCGGAATGCCGCCGCCGATATCAAATACGATCTCACGGACGGTCGTGCCCATAGGAACCTCAACCAGTCCGGTATTCACAATCTTGCCGCCCAGTGCAAAGACCTTGGTACCCTTGGATTTCTCGGTACCCATCGAGGCGAACCATTCGGGACCGTTCAGGATGATCTGCGGAATGTTCGCATAGGTCTCCACGTTGTTCAGAATGGTGGGCTGACCGAACAGACCCTTGATTGCGGGGAACGGAGGACGGGGACGCGGCTCGCCGCGGTGACCCTCGATGGAGGTCATAAGAGCGGTTTCCTCGCCACACACGAATGCACCGGCGCCCAAACGGATCTCAACGTCGAAATTAAAGCCTGTACCGAAAATATCGTTGCCGAGCAGACCGTACTGCTTTGCCTGATCAATCGCGATCTGCAAGCGCTTCACGGCGATGGGGTACTCAGCGCGGACGTAAATATAGCCCTGATCAGAGCCGATCGCATAACCCGCGATCGCCATAGCCTCGAGAACTGCGTGTGGGTCGCCCTCCAGCACGGAGCGATCCATGAACGCGCCGGGGTCGCCCTCGTCTGCGTTACAACAAACAAACTTCTTGACCTGACCGCGGTTGCCCGAGGCAAATTTCCACTTCATACCCGTGGGGAAGCCCGCGCCGCCGCGTCCGCGAAGTCCGGAATCCAGCATGGTCTGAATGACCTCATCGGGCGTCATTTCGGTCAGCACCTTGCCCAGTGCCGCATAACCGTCGCGCGCGATGTATTCCTCAATGTTCTCGGGGTCGATCACACCGCAGTTGCGCAGTGCAATTCTCTTCTGGGTCTTGTAGAAGCCCACCTCATTGAGAGGAACGACTTCTTCGGTCTTATGCTGGGGATCATGATACTCCAGACGGGTCACGGGACGACCCTTGAGCAGATGCTCTTCCACGATCTCGGGAACATCCTCTGCCGTCACGCGGCTGTAAAAGGTGCCCTCGGGATAAACGATCATAATAGGACCGAGTGCGCAAAGACCGAAGCAGCCGGTCTGAACCAGTTTGATCTCGTTTGTCAGACCCTTGGCTTCGAGTTCCGTTTCCAGTGCTTTTCTGACGGCTTCACGTCCGGATGAGGTACAACCGGTACCGGCGCAAAGCAGTACATGACTACGATACATATGTATATCCTCCGCAATAGTTTATTTCTGATTTGCGCCGATGGTATATTCGGCAACCGGTTTTCCGCCCTTGATGTGCTCTTTCATGATGCGCTCCACCATATCCGGCTTTACGTGAACGTAAGTCACCTTTTCGTGATCTGCCGCATAGACTTCGACAATGGGTTCATACTGGCAAAGACCGATGCAACCGGTTTGTGTCACGGTCACGGTCTCGCCGAGACCTTCCTGTGCGACCGCATCCACAAATGCGTTCAGAACAGGACGTGCGCCGGCGGCGATACCGCAGGTAGCCATACCCACAACAATGCGCATGTCATTGGAACCTTCACGCAGGGAAACTTTACCCTTCATTTTTTCCTTAATGGCAGCAAGCTCAGCTAAAGATTTCATTTTTTTCGCCTTTCTGTATCATTTTAATTTTTATATTGCTCAGTTAAATACTCCCGAATCCAGGTTAGGATCTCCGGAGAATTGAGAGGAACCTCAGTCCCGAGAACCTCGCGAAGCTCACGGGTGTCCAAGTGAACCTGCCCGTCGGGACAGTCGTGACAAAACACAAGATCGTATCCGTCACTGCCATGAATCAATGTGATCAAAGTAGCAATCACATCGCCGAGCGGCATAAAGTCAATGTGCGTTTTATCAAAGACGGCGGTAACGACGGTGCCGTGCGGGAAGCCGCTGTCGGCTGTATGACTGTCGATGGTCAGCGTGCCTCCGGTTTGCTCGGCGGCAAGCCGAAAGAACGGCAGACCGAGACCGACGCGCCGCGTCTTTCTTGAGGTCGTAAAAGGATCTGTCACGCGCGCGACCAATTCAGGCGACATGCCGCAGCCGTTATCCTCCACCCGAATTTCCAATGAGACATCGGTTTCTGTCAGATAAATGCCGATCAGCGTCGCGCCGGCGGCGACAGAATTCATCGCAATATCGAGAATATTCAATGAAAGCTCTGTCATCGGCGTTCCTCCTCACGTAGCATGGAGATCAGCAGTCTGCGGATACCGTCCGCATCCGTGACCGAATCCGGAAAGGAAAGCGAATGCTCACCCTCCGCGATGTTCCAAAGATGATGGGCGTCCGAATTGCATAAAACCAATCGGTCGCGCAATGTCGGATACCGCGCTTCCAGCCCTTCCCTTTTTCCGTGATCCGCGTATTCGACCCACGGAAAGACAGGCTCATGCGGCATCGCGCCGAGAACGGCAAGAATACCGTTTGAGGTGCGGTCGATATGAGCGGGCAGACACGCGCCGCCGCAGTTACTCACCAAGCCGTGCGCCTCCGTCAGGGAAAGCGCAGTCGCAGGCGGCAACAGAAACGGTTCCTTTCCCGTCACCTCATCCTGTGAGTTCAGAATGAGCTGTTCGCCGAAGATCTCCGGACGATTGGGGACGCGCATGCGATACGCGGACAGCACGCGATCAAAGTCCATGGCGATCTCCAGGGACGGAAAGAGACACAACAGATGGATCTCTTCGGCTGTTGTCAGCTCACAACCCGCCACGGGAACAATGCCCGCGGCAATCGCCGCCTCAAAGAAGGAAGGACAGTTGGCACACGAATTATGATCGGTCAGCGCTACGATCCGCAAGCCGTTCAAAACCGCCATACCGACGATGTTATTCACGGTCATATCGTCGTCCGCACAGGGCGAAAGACAGGAATGAATGTGCAGATCGTAATTAAGACCCTGCATTACGACTGTACGGGACAGCGGCGGCAGAACGTGAAGATATCATCCTTTGTACGCAAAAGATTGATGCCCTCCTGCGCGGCGCGTTCCGTCAACATGGGGGTGACCTCGGCGTTTTCCGCCAGGATCACACAGGACAGACCGAGAAGGGATGCGACCGCCAGAACGTTGATGTTGGTCATAATGGTCACCCACATCTGTCCGAACTTCGCGCGTCCCATGACCCACGACAGAAGATCGCCGGCATATCCTCCCGTGATCTCCGCGTCGGGGTTCGGCATGGTCAGGATCTCAAGACCCGTCGCCGCCTGAAGCTGTGCCACCGTCATCGGAATCCCCCTTTTCATATTTTGCTTTTAACACCAGTACACAGGCATCCGCCGAAACCGTCCCCCGCACCACGTCCTCCGCGAACGCGCGACAGCTCGGCGCGCCGCAAAAGCCGCAGTCCAGCTCGGGCAACTCGGAAAATACCTTTTTGGTTTGCGCCATCAGCTCCATGGCACGTCTGCGATCCGGATGAATCCGCAGGGCGGGATCGTGCTGAGGACGCTGAGGCATGAGAAATTTCTCGGGAATATCGTCCGAATCACGATTATCCGGTCTGTACTGGGAAACCGGAAGATAACGTCGGATGCTTTGCAGACGGACGCGCGCTATGTACGGATTTTCCACCGCCATAACGCCGCCCACACAGCCGCCGTCACAGGCGTTCAGCTCCACAAAATCAAGGTAGGGATAGCTCCCGACCTCCATTTCATCCAGAACGCGGATCACGTTCTCAATGCCGTCCGCCGCAAGATAGCGGTCATTGAGCAGTGCGGACGATTCGCCGCCCGTGGAAGCCCACGACAAGCCGATCATTCCCGTGCGGGAGACCGGTATCGGCACCGTCTCGTGCTTGAGTACATCCAGCAGAGCGAAATACATATCGCTCATAGACACCACAAAGTCAATTGCCGACGGCGCACCCGACGGCTGATTCTTCACATAGCTGACCTTTGCGGGACACGGCGAGATGAACACCACACAGATATCCTCATCGGTCAGTTCGGGATGCTTCGCCTTCGCCTGCAGTTTTGCCTGAGACGCGGCAATTTCGATGGGCGGAAGCAGATCCATGATATTATCGAGCAGGAACGGAAACCGCAGTTGGATCAACCGCGTGATCACCGGACATGCCGATGAGATCACCGGGCGCTTGACATCGGGCTGACGCAGATAGCGCCGCGTATATTCCGTGACCAGTTCGGCGGCACGCGCGACCTCGAACACATCGTCAAAGCCCCAGTCCAGCAGTCCCTGTAACAGAACGTCAACATCGTCGAGGTTTTCAAACTGACCGCACAGGGAGGGCGGCGGCAATGCGATCTTGTAGCGGTAATCGCGAAAGCTGTCAAGCGAATCGAACACCGCCTGCTTCGCATTGTGCGGACAATAACGGATGCACTGACCACAGTCGATGCAGCGTTCGGAATTGATGATTGCGTGACCGGATCGGACACGAATGGCTTCGGTAGGACATCGTTTCAGACAGTG
>CABUHM010000108.1:0-5454 GCA_902491355.1 uncultured Eubacteriales bacterium | reverse complement strand
GCAAGGCTCCCTTGTGTAAAGGGAGCTGTCAGCGGAGCTGACTGAGGGATTGTAAAATGTACTTTTTTTGCCGAACAATCCCTCCGTCGCGGCTTGCGCCGCGCCACCTCCCTTTACACAAAGGAGGCTTTCTCACAGTGAGGCGTGAGGATAGGTCAATTATATACGCGATACGGCATATTGCGGCGGGTGAACAGGTCGATTTTATGTGAAATGCGGTTGCTTTCCGCAAAAAGAAAGGGAGCCGTCGCAAGCAACGCGCCTGCGGCGGCTCCCCAAAGAGCAAAGTCAAATTATTCAGCGGCGTAGACCGATACGGCTTTCTTTCTGCCGGCGATCATCTCGAACTTTACAGTGCCGTCGATGAGCGCAAACAGGGTATCATCCGATCCGATGCCGACATTGTTGCCGGGACGGATGTGAGTGCCTCTCTGTCTTACCAAAATATTGCCTGCAGTGACGAACTGACCGTCTGCGCGCTTAACGCCCAAACGCTTCGATTCACTGTCTCTGCCGTTTTTGGTGGAACCAACGCCCTTTTTGTGAGCAAAAAATTGCAGGCTGATCTTCAACATTTTCTTCGCACCTCCGTTAAAATTATTCCTCTGTTTCCGAGACATCCAGATAATCGTAATATTCCTCCAGCATGTCGTTGAGCTGGAAAAAGTATCCTTGGATCAAACCGCTGATGGCGTAACGCTTACGCTCGTCCTCCTCGTATTCCGGAAGGGCGCCCATGGCACGCACCGTGATGGTGGTGCTGTCATCGTCGATGGTGTAATCCACATCGGATGCATAGGAAACCTCAATTGCATTTACAATCAGCATGGTCATGGCGGAGAGAGCCGCGCAAAGCACATCGTCTCCCGCACCTGCGGAGCTGTAGTCGGCATGTCCGGTTTCCCGAAAGCCGTAGTAAATGCCATCCCGTTTGAAAAACGTGATTTTGGTCATGCTTCAATTAGCCGACGATAGAAGCGATCTGCACCTTGGTATAAGGCTGTCTGTGACCGATCTTCTTCTTCTCGTTCTTCTTAGACTTATATCTCAGGATATAAATCTTCTTGCCCTTACCGTTCTTGATGACGTTGCCAACAACGCTTGCACCTGCTACGGTAGGATTGCCTGCCTTGAAGGAATCTCCGTTGGAAATTGCGAGTACCTGGTCGAAGGTCACGGTGTCGCCTTCATTTGCATCGAGTTTTTCGATGTAGATGACGTCGCCTTCGTTGACTTTATACTGCTTTCCGCCTGTTTTGATGATAGCAAACACGAAAAGCACCTCTCTTTCTATGACCGTTTCGGTCTTAAGACTCGCTGATACAGGCAACCCTGCGGGTTTTTGAAACCTGTAAATCACGCGGCATTCTATTATAGCACTTTCTCTGCCCCGATGTCAATAGTTTTTTTTCGTATTTTCATAAATATTTGCGGTGTTTTAAGAAGATGGCGGGAAGGCGGCGGGCAAGCGGACGGTCCGTTCCTATTCTTCGTCCGCAATATGCGTCATAATGTCCTCCACCTCACAATGGAGAATGTTACAGAACATGTCAATGGTGTGCGTGCTCACGCTTTCGTTCCGCTTCAATCGGGTAATTTGCGCGGGACTGATGCCGTAATCCTTGATCAGCGCGTACTGAGAAATGCCTCTTTTCTTCATGGCTTCCCATAGTTTGTTATAAATAATCATTATTTTTACAACCCCTACTGACATATTAACCGATTTCGGTGTATAATAACAATAACCAATATCGGTTAATATATGCGGAGGTGACAGAATGAGGTTCTTAACAGTGAAGGAAACAGCGGAAAGGTGGAGATACAGCGAGAGCACCATATGCAGATGGTGCAGAAAAGGCATAGTTCAGGCAGATGACAGCACCGAAAAATGGCACGGACAATGGCGGATACCCGAAGATGCCGAATGTCCGAAAAAAGCAAAGAAATAATTCGGCTTTTTGCGGGAGATCTCGGTGAGATGAAAAAGCTGTATTAAAAGAACGACTGCAAAAAACGCACCCCGAAGCGAAAGGCTCAGGGTGTGTTTTTATTGCGGAAAGAGGGATGACAAAGCCCGTCAGTCAAGCGGAAATATCCGAATGACTGACGGGCTTAAAGGATCCGGCTGAAATGATAAATCGGCGAAAAAGCCGAAAGCACGGGGCTGAAAGGAGGCGCAGGGCAGATTATTCCTTTCCGTGCCGTTTTGCGGCAGTGACCGTGTTACGCATGAGCATGGCGATGGTCATGGGACCCACACCGCCCGGGACGGGGGTAATGGCGGAGGCGATCGGCTCAGCCGACGCGAAGTCCACGTCGCCGCACAGCTTGCCGTTTTCGTCGCGATCCATGCCCACGTCGATGACCACCGCTCCGGGCTTGATCATGTCTCCCGTGATGAACTTGGCGCGTCCGATGGCGACCACCAGAATATCCGCACGGCGGCAGACCTCGGCTAAATTCTTGGTTTTGGAGTGACACACGGTCACGGTTCCGTCGGCTTGGAGCAGAAGCATTGCCATGGGCTTGCCCACGATGTTGCTTCGTCCGATGACCACGCACTCCTTGCCTGCGGGGGAGATGTCGGAACGGTGCAGAAGCTCCATCACGCCTGCGGGGGTGCAGGGCAGAAAGGTGTAATTGCCGATCATGATATGGCCTGTGTTCTCGGCGTGAAAGGCGTCCACGTCCTTATCGGGACGGATCGCCGCGATGACTGCCGCCTCGGAAATGTGACGCGGCAGGGGAAGCTGAACTAAGATACCGTCGATTTCGGGGTCGCCGTTCAGCTCATCGATCAGGGTCAGGAGTGCCTCCTGCGCAGTCTCCTGAGGCAGGGCGATCACACGGGAGCGGATGCCCGTGTCGGCGCACGCCTTCGCCTTGTTGTTTACATATACCTTGGATGCGGGATCGTCTCCCACAATAACAACTGCAAGCCCGGGCCTGCATGTCATCTTTTCCACTTCTTCGCGGCATTCCGCGCGGCACTGTGCCGCAATAGCTTTTCCGTCAATGATCTTTGCCATGCTCTTCTTTTTCTCCTTTTTCGGTTGTGGTTTCTGCGTTTTCGGGGTTGTTTGTCTGTGCTTCGGTGCTTTCACTCTCTGTGGTCTGTGCGGGGGGCGTCTCGGCGGCTGTTTCTGCCGCAGGTGTGCGGTGCTTACGGGATACGATGCCGCACACGATCAGCGCGGTCAGTCCGCACAGGAATGCGGCGGCGCCCAGCATCTGCGAAACGCGGAACGGTCCCCAGTACAGGGAGTCGGTGCGCAGTCCCTCGATCATGGAGCGCCCCAGACCGTACCACGTGATATACAGAAGCGCGATCTGTCCGTTATACTTCTTCTTTTTATAGAACAGATTGATGACGATAAAGCCCACGAGATTCCACAGGGACTCATACAGGAAGGTGGGGTGTACGCTGACCGAGCTTTGGAAGCTCTCGATGGTCATGCGCCACGGCAGATCGGTTTCCGAGCCGTATGCTTCGGCGTTGACGAAATTGCCCCAGCGTCCGATGATCTGACCGAGCATGACGGCGGGCGCCAGCATATCGAAGAACTTGCGCACGTCGATTTTTTTGACCTTGGACACGATAAATGTGGTCGCCGCGCCGGCTAAAATGCCGCCGTAAATGGCAAGCCCGCCCTGTCGGATGTTGATGACATCGAAAAAGGTCTTATACTCGATGCCCGAAAAGACGACGTAGTACAGACGCGCGCCGATGATGGAAAAGATCAGAATGAAGATGGCGTAGTCGAAAACGTCGTCCGATTTGATGTTTTCGTACCGTGCGCGCAGGAGGACGTATAAAAACGCCAGCACGATTCCGCAGGTGATGATCACGCCGTACCATTTGACCTCCAGACCGAACACGGTGAAGGCGGTGGGATCCAGCGTAAAGGGTCCGAGATGCAGACCCGGGAAGGAAATGATGTGGGACATGTTTTTTACCTCACTTCGCCGATGCCTCGGCTGAATTTTGGGACGAAACGGGACGGACGATGCTGAGCGCAAAATGCGATTCCGAGAGCAGGGAGCGGAGCACCGCTTCTGTCTCCTCCCGCGTGATGCTTCCGGCGATCTCCGCATATTGCAGTGCGTCACAGCCGTCCATGACGTAATCCATCACGGTGTTCACGGTTTCGGCCGGGGAGTCGAAGTCCATAATGAACTGCGCGTACAGGGAACGTCGGCACCGCAGGAAATCCTCTTCGGGGATGCCGTCCCGCCGCAGCTGCTCCGCCTTTTGCAGGAATGCGCGGTATACGGCGTCGGGATCGTCCGATTCGCCGTCGGCTGTCAGGAAGGAGAATGTGCGGTTGTGCTCTACCAGAGAGCCGAAGGGACCGCTGAGCAGATGCTCACGGTACAACTCATTGTACAGATCGCCTGATTCTCCGAACAGAAGCTCGGAAATGATCTCCATTGCAGCCTTTTTCCGCATGCGGGCGGTCGGCTCGGCGGGGATGTCGGTGTCCTTGATCCCGATGGCAAACAGGGGAGAGGCGACCTGCATGGAGCATTCGGCGCGCGGTCGTGCTACCTGCGGCGCTTCCTCGGGAAATTCGGTCTGCACCGAGAAGGGGGGCGCGGGGTGCAACACGGCATCGGCGCATGACTCCACCTCCTGCGGGGTCACGTTTCCGCACACGAACAGCGCCATATTATGCAGATTGTAAAAGGTACGGTAGCAACGGTACAAGAGCGTGGGTGTGATGTCGGCGATGGACGCCTCCGACCCTGCGACTTCAAGTCGGACGGGGTGCTTTTCGTACATGGCGGCAAGCAGAGAGAAGAGTAGCGCGTTGTCGGGGGTGTCCTTTCCCATGCGGATTTCCTGCTCGATGATGCCCCGTTCCTTTTCCACGTTTTGCTCGGTAAAATAGGGATGCGTGACCGATTCCAAAAGGATCTTCAGCGATTCCGAAAAATGCTCCGTGCAGGAGAACAGGTAGGAGGTCATGGCAAATGAGGTGAATGCATTCGCCGAAGCGCCGGTTTGGGCGAAGCGCGCAAAGGTGTCCACGCCGTCCCCGTTTTCAAACATTTTGTGCTCCAGGTAGTGCGCGATGCCGTCCGGAACGGATGCTATGGGGCTGTCCGACGTGCCGAAGCGGCTGTGAATAGAGCCGTACCTCACGCCGACTGCCGCATAGGCGGTGCAGAATGGTTTGCGGATCACGTAGATGGGCAGACCGCTTTTGTGTACCTTATAGTAGTATGTTTCACCGACGGCGGCGCTTGTGTGCGCGGTAAAGGGGATGTTCGGTTCAGTCGGCATGGTCGGGCTCCTCCTCTTCGTCGTGTTCGGCGGTTCCTTCCATGAGGTAGAAGGTGTCGGGTGTCAGCTTGTTTGCCGAGGCGATGACATCGTCGCGGGTCAATGCCGCAACCATGGCGATCTCGTCCTCGGGGGAGCGTGTGATGCCTGCCATGGCGCGCGCCGTG
>CABUHM010000107.1:0-5462 GCA_902491355.1 uncultured Eubacteriales bacterium | reverse complement strand
ATGGATCTCGATCCCCGTGAGAAACCGCGCCGCCTGACTGACCAGCCGTGCGGCAAAGAACAGCTTCTTTTCGTACAGAACATGCGACAGGCGATATGCAAGCACTGCATGAAGCCCCGAATAGAGAAGCAATACCTCCGCCTTGTTGGTAGCGGCAGGGTCGCGCTCCTGAATGACCCGCACATCTTCGCGGATCTCATTCACGATTCTGAGGATGGAACGCACAAGCTCGCTCTGAGATTGTTTTTTCATGCAAGGAAACACTCCTTCGGTTTCGTTCGGTGCGGATGCACGCACGGCGGTATGTGCCGCTTCTGCGCCGTCCGCCCGAGCCGTATCAAAAAGCAGGAATCTGTCCGGGATCGTATCCGCATGGACAAATTACTCACTCTACATTATATAACGGTTTCGCGGTTTTGTAAAGGGGTTGCAGGAAAATTCATGAAATCCGACGCGAAAAAGGCGCTGTGCGACTTCTGCCGAAACGATTGACAACCCCGCTACTTTGTGGTATGATAGATGAAACAAAACCGAAACGCGCGGATCACCGTATGCGTTTCGGGTATCGGATACCAAACGGAGGTTATTGCAAAATGGCAGAAGAATTTCTCGGAGACGACGTTCTGACCCTGGTGGATGAGGACGGCACCAATATCGAATTTCAGCAGATCGGAAGCTGTGAGCAGGACGGCAAGGTGTACTTCGCACTGGTTCCCGTGGAGGACAACGAGAACGACGAGTACGTGATCCTGAGACAGGAAGCTGACGAGAACGGTGAGCCGACCTATGTGACCATCGACGACGATGAGGAGTTCGATCGGATCGCAGATCTGTTTGACGACATGCTCTTCGGCGAAATGGACTACGACGAACCGTCCGACAACAATTGACCTGACGCGACCGAGCGCTTCAATCACGGTTTGCCGTCGGCGTCTGAACGACACAAAGCTACCGTATGCGGGATCGGTTGAAACAGCCGATCTGCATGCGGTAGCTTTGTGTTTGCGCTATGCCCGCGTCGAGGAGCCGTCCGCCTTCGGCTGACGGCACGGTAACGGCGGCACGCCGCCGTTACCTTACAGACGCGGCAAGCCGCGCCTGCCCCGACGCGGGGCTTCGTGCGTGCCTCGATCCTGCATTTTTACAGACATTTTTACAGAGCCGAAAAAGCGGGCGACCGCTGGTCGCCCCTACACGGACAAGGCAAATAGGTCGCAAAAAATGAGCGTATTTACGAGTAAATGATATGATACCTCTGTGCTCCGACCTCACCCTGATTTTGTAGGGGCGACCGGTGGTCGTCCGCTCTCCATCTGTCGCGATCACAGAACCTGATGCTTCACCTGCTTTTGATTGAGCCGCAGTTCAATGCGGCAGTCATGACCGCTTTGGTAGTAGGTGACGGTGAGAAGGTTGTTGACGCAGGTGACCTCCTGCAGATGGCATTCATCGGCGCCGTGCATGCTTTCATGTGCCTGCAAGGTGGTGATGAAGCGGTTTTGCGCCGGCGGACAGCGGAGCTTGTACTGCACGTTGTAGTTGTGCAGAAGCTCGCCGAAGGAGACCGAGGAAAGCCCCACATGGGTGGCCTCGTTACCGAATTCGGTCGCAACACCGTCCGTTTGCCGATGCTGACGGAGCGTTACCTCAACGCCTGATGCGGGATGAACAAAGTCAGCGCCCTCCGTGGTTGGCTTCTGACCGTCCTTGGGCACAAAGTCTACGCCAAAATTAAAATTCTGGATGTAGAATACCGCGGCAGGGTCATAGATGTTGTCCACAAGGATCAGCAGATTGGGCTTGACAAAGAGAAAATGCCGTTCTATGCTGTCCTCATGGTAAAAATAGTTGTAGCCTACTGCATAATCATAAGCCTCGGCGGTCTCCCATGCGCTGATGCCCGCCTGATCCAGTGCCTCGGGCAGGACATATTTGTTGACATCGCGCTTGATCTTGTAGTTTTTGCCCACGCGGCTGACGCCGTTGTGCCCGAGCACCGAGTGCATCACCGCAGTCCGCTCATTGTACTCATAGGTCAGCTTTCCCGCATCGATCAGCGTGGGCACGCCGAGATAGTCAAAGACGAACGAGCAGTCGTCGTAGTGCTTGTGTCCCGTGTAGCGCACGCCGGATTTGAATGCGGCAAAGGAATTCTTACAGCGGAAATAGGCAAGACCGGTTTTCGGGTATACCACACTGTCGGATGCCACATTCTTTTTGAAGCGGTTGATCTTGATGCCCTCGGAATCGCCGATGCAGGGGAGGGTGGCGTCCGGTCTGAGCATGTGATAGAGCACGTCTTTTCCGTCGGTGAGCAGATGATTTACCAGATCAAACGCACGGTTGAATTCGGCGTTTTGCTCCACGTAGGTGCGGATCACGGTGTTCTGATTGAGGATATCCAGGACGTTTTGGTACAGGGTCAGATTGTAGTAGTGATAAAACGGGGAATTCTCCACATTGATGTATTCCGACGTGAAGTTGTTGTGGATCTGGTTGGTAATGCGCCGCAGTGCGGTGGACAGAAAACGGTCCTCGCAGTCGGTCAGATCCGACACCAGACACAGCTCGATGAGCGCCAGATCCTGCCAGATGCCGTGGTTGGAATATTTGTAGTGCTCGTCGTTGCACAGGAAGTCGGCGTCCTTTCGCAAAAACGCCTGAATTTGTGTCCATTCCTCCGCAGAGAAGGATAATCCCGCCTCATCCATCAGATGCAATATGTGAATGATGTTGACAAGACCGGTGGAAATGGAAAATTCTGCGATCTCGCGCGGGTCATTCCGACGAAACCGAACATAGCTGTTGATGATGCGTATGCCGAAGGTGAGGTACTCTTCCTTGGGCTGTTTTTCATATGCGTTTGCTAATGTGCATAACAGCTCAAGCCCGTACAGATACGCCTCAAAGGTGCTTAGGGGATCGACCTGCATCGTCCAGATACTGTCGATATCGGAATAGTCGATGGGCTGAAAACGCGGCAAAATGAGCTTGCCGGACAGAATACGATCTGCACCGTCGACACCGAAGCCGTTGCGGCGCAGGATCCATTCATGCTGACGCAGCATCATACATAGACCTCCTTGCTATCATCTCCGCTTACATCAAAGGCTCGGGATTTCCAAGCCTTTTTCGCGCTGTTGTAGCTTACGAAATAGCGGATGTAATATTTGCCGGGGAACGGAACCTGAAAATGGGTGCATTGCAGGGTGGAATACCCTCTCTTTTCGATGATCTCACCCGCTTCATTCAGCAAATAGAACGCAAACAGGGCGGGGAGAGAATAATCGTAGATATTGCTGTTGACGGTCAGCGTCATTCCGACAGTCAGTCCGCGGCAGGTCAGCTCGTAGCCCAAGATGATCCGATCAAGGCGGATATCGACCACCTTGTCCGGCTCGGAAATGCCGCGCCAGCCGGTATTTCCCACTAAAATCTTATCAATGGTATTTTGCACATACGAGCGGGAATAGTTGATGGTGTCCGCGTGACTGGCGATCCGATTGTCAATCAGAACGTCACAATGGGCGGTATCGTCGGTGTCGATGCTGCGGAGCAGAGGTTCAATGTGGGTGTGGTACTGCTGATCACCGCGTGAGGTCAGCAGGTGGAGCACGGTGCTTTTGTCATTCTGTCTGACCGCGTTCGGTATGACCTCATCCAGTATTTTTTGCGCCGTGTCGGGATCGCTGTCGCCTGCCATGCACGCGAAAATCGATTTGTGGGTCTGTCGTGCGTATGTACCGATGCGGGTTTGGGGAACTAAGGCGATAACGTGACCGAGGTTCAGACGAAAGCCGAAATACAGTGCGGCGGTTCCGCCTTTAGAGGAACCGACGGTGATGACGTGGGAAAGCGGGATATGGTTCTTTTTGCATATTTTGAGAATTAAATCGCATACCGTATCGGCAATGCCGAAATCCAGTCCCGTGCACAGGTAGTAACAGCCCTCTTCTCCCGGTGTGTCCTGAAGGTAGAGCTTGTTGACCGGATAGTTTGTCAGGGACTGACCGAAACTGTAATGGTGTTTGACGGGACTGTTCTTTGCCGCAACTGCAGAAAACGTGACGATAAGCCAGTCGGAATCGGGGCAGGCATCGAACACGTATCCCATACGGTACCGCTTTCCGGTAAATAATTCATTTTCGTACATGCAAACACCTCATATTTCACGGGACGGCGGAGTTTAATCGGGAGCGGGAACAGAAAAGCCGGGCAGGGATACGGCGATCTTTTGGTCACACTGTTTTACAAAATAACGGATGTGGTAGGTGCCGGGATTGGGGATTCGGAAGGTTGCGTGAGGCTCGGACGAATAAACGGTACGGCTGATTACCGCTTTGTCGGCATCACGGAGATAAAAGGCAAATTGCGGTGTCGGGATCAATTTTTGAATTTCATCCGATACACCGAGGGCCACGGTCACGTCAAAGCCGGAAACTGAGATTTTGTGATTGATGACAATTTGATCCAGAGGGATAGAGGTCGTTGAATACGGCTCTGCAATGCCGTCCCATGCGGTTTTGCCGGAGAGAATTTCGTTGATTTTATTGGTGATATAGCTCTCGGAGAAACGGGAGACATCCTGATGGCTTTGGATTCTGTTGTCGATCAGGATATCATTTCGTGTATCGTCCTGCGGAGACGGAGGTGCTAACCCCTCCAGAGCATGCAGAAACGGTTGGATATGATCTGCAAACTGGGTGTCTCCCCGTGAGGTCAGCAGGTGAAGTACAGTGTCCCGGCGGTTATCAAGTGCGTTAAAGACGACCTGATTCAATACCTGTTCCCCTCCGTCGGAATCGGTTTTGTTTCCGATCATAAAGCGGAAGGTATCGGGAAAGGTTGCTCTGACAAATGTGCCGATCTTTATCTGCGGAACAAGGGTAATGCAGTGCCCGGCGTTCAGGCAAAGCGCGTATATCAGGGAAGAGGTGCCACCTTTTGACGATCCGACTGTGATGATATGGGACCTCGGAATACGGTGCTCCTCACAGATTCGGAGGATCAAAGAAGAGACGGTGTTGATGTATCCGAAGTCGAGATTCTGACAAAGATAGTAGCACCCCATTGAACCCGGGGTATCCTGCAAAAACAATCGGTGGCACGGAAAGCCGTTTGTGACACGGGTAAAGCTGTACTGGTGCTTTATCGGGCTGTCTGCCGCGGGAATTGCGGAAAAAGTGACAATCAACCAGTCCGTTTCTACAGGTGCTTCGTCAAAAATATAGCCGATCCGATAGGGTTCCTCTGTAAACCGTTCTTTTTCTAAAAGCCGATTTTTTATCATTACTGTGTTCTCCTTCCGAGAAATGAATGCCGTCGAATTACGGTTGGGCTATGAGGCGTGGAGATGAGCGTGGCTGTCATAAGTCCCTCCGATACGAATCACGGATACGGTTGCTCTCGCTTTCCTTTATGAGTGCATCCCGTTCCTCCTCGGACAGATCGGAGAGGGCGGA
>CABUHM010000106.1:0-5606 GCA_902491355.1 uncultured Eubacteriales bacterium | reverse complement strand
GCATCCCCCGCATCTCCCGCGTCCCTCGCATCCTCCCCCGCGCCGCATACGGCGGCGAAGGCAAGGAGGGGAGCGGCGGCAGAGGGGCGGTGAAAGATCATGTATTCGGGGTGCCACTGTAAACCGACTGCAAAGGGGTGGGACGGCAGACGGACAGCCTCGGGCACACCGTCGGGAGAGACGGCGTCCACACATAGTGAACCGGCGTTGTCGATCGCCTGAATATGAAAAGAGTTCACTTCCGCCTGAGAGCGGATGTACGCGGGCGCATCGGGACGGCATTGCAGAGCATGATAACCGTGGTCATGCCCGCTGACGCGGGGACGGAGCGTACCGCCCGCCGAAACGGCAAGCACCTGCGCGCCGCGGCAAATGCCGAGCACCGGAATGTTGTGCGTGAGACAGTGATACGCCAGCCGAAGCTCGGCGCGGTCACGCTCCCACGAGGAGCGAACCGAACCGCGCTTGCCGCCCCACAGGGGAGGTTCGAGATCACCGCCGCCGCCGAGCAGTAAGCCGTCCGCCGCCGAAAACAGGTCGGGTATCTTTTCGGGCGGGATGCAATAGGGTATTACAACGGGAAGAAGCCCGCATTCGGCAAGCGCGGACGGAAGCGCGGAACGCAGGGAAAGCGTGCCGTCCGACTGCCCGAAGGACGGCGTAATGAGAACCATAGGTGTTGACACAAAAAAGTGCTCCTTTTTTTGTAAAATTCGGCAGTAACCGTAAGATCAGACAAGAATCAGCATTATGCGTCTTTACATATCCGCAGACACCGGTGACTCAGAACGACGGATGCATAACGGCGGCACAGGGAATCCGAATTTCGCCCGATATCAATTTCATGATATGCGTGAGGCGGGAGACAGTTTCGTTGTGCTTCTTTTTTGCCCTTTTTCGGCAGACGATACTTCGTCGGGCAACCCGTTTTCCGCGCCCGACGGGCAGAACGGCGGCGTGTCGATGTAAATTCATAATATTTTTATGCAAATTCCTTTGACATAGCGGTGGCGGTATGCTATAATAAAATGATTACTGTAACAGGTAACGATCCCTTTTGGTAAAAAATAAAGGAGTTATCCATGCCGCAATATATTGAGAAAGCGGAACGCATGACCCTTCCCGTCATCCCCATGAAGGCAATGGTCGCGTTTCCGTCTTTGCCCGTTTCTTTTGAGATCACAGACGAGGGGCAGGCATCTCTTTGCACCGATGCCAGAGAAAACGGTGCACATCTTCTTTTTCTCACGCTGAAGGATCCCACCGTCGAGAATCCCGAGCCGTCCGATTTTTACCGCGTGGGAACCGTGGGACGCATCAAACAGCTCTTAAAGCTCCCCGACGGCTCGGTTCGCATCGCACTGGAATGCGCCTGCCGCGCAACGGTGGAGGCATTTGTCATGCAGGGCAACATACCCTCGGCGGACGTCATGTGCAAGACCGTGTCGCTCAACGAGGTCACCACGGTACGCGGGGAAGCGCTGGTGGAAGAGGTACAGAGTCTGGTGGATGAAATGATCCGATATCTGCCCAAGCCCGCCGTTTCGCCCGATATGCTGGCGGCGATCCGCTCCATCCGTGCGCCGGGTCTGCTTGCCGATTTCATCGCCTCCAACCTGGTTCTGCGCTTTGAGGAGAAGCAGGAGGTGCTGGAGCAGTTCGACCCCATGAAGCGCCTGCATCGGCTTGCCGTCATTTTGGCACGGGACATTCAGATCCTGCGGATCGAATCGGACATTCACCGTAAGGTGCATGAGCAGATCGATGAAAATCAGCGCGAATACTATCTGCGCACACAGCTCAAGACCATTCAGGAGGAGCTGGGCGGCGATGTGGACTACGACGGCGAGATTGACGAATATAACGAAAAGATCGCAAAGGCGGGACTGCCCGAAGAGGTCGCCGCAAGGCTGTATAAAGAGGTCAAACGCTTGGCAAAGACGCCGTACAATTCGGCGGAGGCAGGGGTGAGCCGCAACTATCTCGACACCTGTCTTGAGATCCCGTGGAACCGTGTGACCCATGACCGCGCGGATGTGGAAACGGCGCGTCGGATCTTAGATCGCGACCACGACGGACTGGAGAAAGTAAAAGAGCGCATTCTGGAGTATATCGCCGTGCGCCAGCTCAATCCGGATCTGAAAAATCAGATCATCTGCCTCGTCGGCCCTCCCGGCACGGGCAAGACCTCGGTGGGACGCTCCATTGCCGCCGCCATGAACCGCAAGTACGTGCGGGTCTCGCTGGGCGGCATTCGGGATGAAGCCGATATCCGCGGACACCGCAAAACCTACATCGGCTCCATGCCCGGGCGCATCATCACCGCGCTGATTCAGGCGGAGGTGCGCAACCCCCTCATCCTTTTGGACGAGATCGACAAAATGTGCCGCGACGCACACGGCGACCCGTCCTCGGCAATGCTCGAGGTACTGGATTCCGAGCAGAACAAGGCGTTCCGCGACCACTTCATCGAATTGCCCGTGGATCTGTCCGAATGCGTGTTCATCACCACGGCAAATTCACTTGAGACCATTCCTCAGCCCCTCATCGACCGGATGGAGATCATCGAAATGAAAATCTACACCCGCCATGAGAAGTGCGCCATCGCCAAAAACCACCTCATCCCCAAGCAGTGCAAGCGCCACGGACTGACCCGACGTCAGCTCCGCATCACGGACGGCGCACTGTATGAGATCATCGACTTTTACACCCGCGAGGCGGGCGTGCGCAATTTGGAGCGCGAGCTTGCCGCAGTGTGCCGCAAGGCGGCAAAGCGTCTGGTAGAGGAGCCGGAGAAAAAGAGCATTCGGGTGGATGTGGGGAACGTGCGCGAATTTCTGGGCGAACGGAAGGTCATGCCCGAGCACATTTCCGACAGCGATCAGATCGGCGTAATCAACGGACTTGCCTACACGGAGTTAGGCGGCGATCTTCTGCCCATCGAGGCGGTGTCCATGCCGGGCGTGGGCAAGATCGAGCTGACCGGATCGCTGGGCGACGTCATGAAGGAATCCGCCAAGGCGGCGATCACCTATATTCGCTCCCATGCCGATCGGTACGGCATCAGCCCCGACTTTTACAAAACGCGCGACCTGCACATTCATGCACCCGAGGGCGCCGTCCCCAAGGACGGACCGTCTGCCGGTGTGAGCATGACCACGGCGCTCATCAGTGAACTGAGCGGCACACCGGTGCGGCGTGAGCTTGCCATGACGGGTGAGATCACCCTGCACGGCAAGGTGCTTGCCATCGGCGGTCTGAAGGAAAAGACCATGGCGGCATACAAGGCAGGCGTCAAGACCGTTCTGATCCCCGCCGATAACGAAAAGGATCTCTCGGAGATCGACCCCGTGGTGCGCAAAGCGCTGACCTTTATTCCCTGCCGGACTCTGGACGAGGTGCTCGAGCACGCGCTTGTCCCCGCCGAGCGGGCATAACGGAAGAGGTGACCCGATGAAACTGAATCTACAAAACGCGGAGCTGAGGGCAGTCGCCGGCATCCCCTCCCAATTTTTGCAGACCTCCCTGCCCCAGATCGCCTTTTCCGGCAGATCGAACGTGGGCAAAAGCTCCCTCATCAACACCCTGCTGGGCAGAAAAAGTCTGGCGCGCACCAGCGGTCAGCCGGGCAAGACCATCACGGTGAACTATTATGAGATCGACCGCAAGCTCGTCTTCACCGACCTGCCCGGCTACGGCTTTGCCAAGCGCAGCCCGCAAGAGCGGGAACGGCTCGGACGGCTCGGGGACGGCTATTTTGCCACTCAAAAGCCGCGCGCCGTGCTCCAGCTCATCGACATGAAGGCAGGTCCCACCAAGGATGACGCGCTCATGATCGACTTTTTACAGCAAAACCGCATACCCTTCATCATTGTCGCCACCAAGTGCGATAAGCTGAACCGCACCGAGCGCAACGCATTCTGCGAAAAGCACCGTCTGCCGCCCGACGCGGTGATCCCCTTCTCCTCCCTCACAGGAGAGGGAAAGGACGATGTGTGGGCATGCATCATGGACGCATGCGACGCGTCCGACCCCGCCTGAACGGTGAAAAAATCCCGCGCACAGCCAAAATTTGTTACGCAAAGGAGATGCCGATATGCTTCTTGATATCCTGCAGGACGGCTTCACCCGGGAAGGGCTGATTTCCTTTCTGCTTTTTCTCCCCGTCATGCTCATATCCCTGCCCTTTCACGAGGCGGCGCACGCCTGGGCGGCAAACAAAATGGGCGACCCCACGGCACGTAATTTCGGCAGACTGACCCTGAATCCCGTGCGGCATCTCGACCTTGCGGGAACTCTGTGCATGCTCCTGCTCGGCGTGGGCTGGGCGAAGCCCGTGCCCGTGAACTCCCGCAACTTCCGAAAACCCCGACAGGGCATGGCGCTCACCGCACTGGCGGGACCCGTCTCCAACCTGTTCCTGTGCTTTGTCTGCTCGCTTCTGTACCGCCTTGTATGGGTCTTTCTTCTGCCCCTTGTCACCGAGGCATGGGTCGAAGTGTTTTTGGCACTGTTCAATTTCCTGTATTTGATGTCGTTCTACAATGCGGCATTGTGCGTGTTCAACCTCATTCCCATCCCGCCGCTGGACGGGTCGCGCATCGTCTCCCTCATTTTGCCTCCCAAGTGGTACTATGCGGTCATGAAGTACGAACGCTATCTCATGTACGGCTTTCTCATTCTCGTTTTCGTGTGCTCCAATGTATTTCGGATCAGTCTGGTCTCCGTACCCGCCTCATGGATATGCGACAGCTTCCAGTCCCTGTTTTCCCTGATCCCGTGGCTGAGCTGACATGGAAGAATTACGCTTTAAGTTAGAGACCTTTGAGGGTCCGCTCGACCTTCTGCTCACCCTCATCACACGAAATAAGGTCAGTATTTACGACATTCCCATCTCCCTCATTTTCGACCAGTACATGGACTATCTGCGGCAGATGGAAATGATGGATATGGAGATCGCGGGTGAATTCATCACCATGGCGGCGGAGCTGATGCTCATTAAGAGCCGTATGCTCCTGCCCAAGCCCGAAGCCGAAAAGGAGGACCCGCGCGAACAGCTGGCACAGGCGCTGGCGGAATATAAGAAGGCAAAGGAAGCGTCGGTCTTTCTGCGGGAACGGTACGAAAAGTACCGCGGCAGGATCACAAAGGACGCCGAGGTTCTGGAGACCGAGGAGGTTCTGCTCCCGCACGAGACGGCACTCTTGGAGAAGGCGTTTGCCAACATGATGCGCCGAAGCCGCGAGGTGGTGCGCCAGTTGGTCAAGCCCGAGACCGCTCTGGGAAATCTTCTGGCGGAAGCACAGGAGGTGGTTCCCGTGCCGCAGAAGATATACGGCATCATGCGCCGTCTGGCGCGGGAGGGTGAAGCAGGCTTCGACGAGATCATCGAGGCATCGAGAAGCCGCTCCGAAATGGTGGCGTCCTTCATGGCACTGTTAGAGCTTCTGCGCGCCGGACGGATTCTCATTGTGGAGGATCCGCAGATCGACGGCATGCCCGAAACGGAAAACGCGGCAGACAGCAGTTCTCTGCGCTTCCGACTCAACCGAAAGAAGGGAAACACAGACGATGAAACAAGTGAATCTGGAAATGCTTGACCCCAT
>CABUHM010000105.1:0-5625 GCA_902491355.1 uncultured Eubacteriales bacterium | reverse complement strand
GTCGGTTTTTTGCGGAAAAACTGCGCATCGGCGCGAGAGCTTTCCCGCGATCACACGGTCAAAATGCCGCGAGCGCGAATATTTATCGGCGCTTCCGTAAGGGCGGAGCGTTGGAATCGGAGTATACCGCAACGCGATGCCGCATGGCAAGGCGCGTGCTGTAGCAGTAGGGTGCATACCGTACCGGCAAGGCGCGTACTGTACAGCAGGGTGCGTGCCGTACCGGTGAGACGCGCGCTGTATCGTGGGGCGCGTGCCGTAAAGTGAGGCGCGCGTGCAACTTTCTGCGCCGACTTTTCGGGGTCTGCACCTACATCGTGCCCACGTCGAGCGGCTTATTCGGAATCGTACAGACTTCATGCCCCGCGTCGGGCGGCTTATTCGAAATCGTACAGACTTCACGCCCCGCGTCGGGGCGCGCGGTTTGCCGCGCGCGTGAGGGCATCGGCGGCAGAATTACAAGACAAATCACGCAAAACAAAATTCGCCGCCGATGCCCGCCCGTGCCGCCTGCCTGCGGCAGACGGCACCCGACGCGGGGCTTCGTGCGTACCTCATCCCCGCATTTTTGTAAAGCCAAAGAGGCGGGCGACCAGTGGTCGCCCGCTTCTCATCTGTCGCATGTACCCGATCAAGGCGAACGCAGGTTGAATTATGTTGAAGCATTTCATTTTACAAAATGCATAGACAAAACGCGCGGCATGTGTTATACTGGAAACAGCAAAGCGTGACGATTTCCGTCGCTTATTCCCAACCGACAGAGCAAGCTCGCAAAAAGGAGAACCGAAATGACCGAGAAAGAAATACTTCAGCACGCAAAGGGCTACATCGACAATCTTGCCAACGGCATCAACCCGCTGACGGGTGAACCGGTTGACGAAAACGACGTGGTGAATCAGGTACGGATCTCGCGGTGTCTGTTTTATGTGTCAGGCGTTCTGGAAAAGGTGCTAAACGGGCAAAAGGTGTTCGGACGGGGCTCAAAAAGACCGTTTTCCGTCACGCCCGAGCAGTTGGAGTGCTTTCCGTATTCCGACGAGCCGATCTACGTATCGGTGCTTGCCGAACGGATATCCGCGCTGTCCGCAGACGGCGATATGAAAAAGCTGTCGGCGGTCAGGATCACAAAATGGTTGCTGGGCAACGGCTTCTTGGAAGAGGTATACGACCTCACGGGGAAAACGAGCCGACGCGTGACCGCCCTCGGCAAGAGCATCGGCATCTATCAGGAGGAGCGGGACAGCATGCACGGAAAATATCTTGCCACCCTGTACACGACCGACGCACAGCATTTTGTCGTCGATCACATCGAGGCGATCCTCGCCGACCCGTCCTGACCCTGCCGCATATACGCATACACGCGCACAAAATCCCTCCGACCGATCGCGGTCAGAGGGATTTTGTCGCTCCATAGTATATTTTCGCTGAAACAAGCTATGATCTCGGGACGAAAAAGCCGCGCATATCCACGCCCTCCAGCTCCAGCAATTTGATCTTGAGGTCGATCCTGCCTCCGTAGCCGCCGAGACTGCCGCCCGCCCCCACAACACGATGACAGGGGATCATCAGGGAGATGGGGCAATGCCCCGCGGCGCCTCCCACCGCCCGCGCCGACATTTTTCCGATCCCCCTCTGCTCGGCGATCCGCGCGGCAATTTCGCCGTAGGTCACGGTCTTGCCGTAGGGGATCATCAGCATGCTGTCGCAAACCGCCTTCCGAAACGGCGTGGAGCCGTAGCGCAGAGGCGGAAGAAAGTTGGGTGCGCGTCCGGAAAAATAGATGTCGAGCCAGCGCTCCGCGTCCCGAAGCAGGGGCAGATCGGTCGGCTTTGTCCGCTCGGTCTCCCGTGGTATAACGCTCCCGACGTGCCCTTCCCCGCCGAACCACAGTCCGGTCAAAAACTCCCCGTCGCAGGCAAGCGTAATGCTTCCCAGAGGCGACAGATACTCGGTCGTGCAGAACATAAACGGTAAATTACGCCGACTGTTTTTCGGCAGAAGGCGCTTCCTGACGAGCGCCGCGATCGGGTACGGGTAAACCGCCGCCAGCCAGATCAAGCAGAACAGTCACTGTTTCAATGCCCCCGAAAACAATGAGATTGTCCAGATCATTGCTGAACCATAGATCTGCAGGAAACGACGGAAACACGACGTGCAGGATATAATCGATGCGATCGCCGCAAATGCTCAGCATCGCAAGCGCGAGCAATGCAACAGACGCCGCAATGCGAACGGCTCGATTTCTTTTGCAGGACACAAAGGCACACCCGACCAAGCCGTAAATCACCAGCATGAAGGCGGCTAAAAAGCGGGTTCTGTTGTCATGGGACGCCATCGGCTCGATCACGTTGCACAACTCAAACAGGCATGCCGAAAGGAACGCAATTGTCGTAACCGTGTTATGTATTCTTTCGTCACCGATGAAATATCCCACCGCAAGAATGATCGGCGGAATCCACACGGCGTAGTAGGGAAGAAACCAATACCCGGTGGAGAAGGCACTGACCGCCCATGCGATGATTTCTATCACGAGATAAATTGCGAGGAGGATGCCGAATAGTTTCCTTGATTTGAGTTTTACTGTCATTTCCGAAATTCCCCTTTCTTTTGCCTCATATTTTCTTCTTCGGAATCGACGCATACGACCTTCGCTTCTGCACAGCCGTGACAGATATCTCCGCTGTCATTTCGTCGAATCCGGGCAAATTATAGCATGTAATTTACAATTTGTCAACAAACAGTCTCCTGATACGCTTTTTGAAGCCGATCCTCCGCATTCGGATAACCTTGCGTTTTATTCTGCTCTCGACAGACTTTTGACGTCACATTACAGTTTGGTGATAATGAAATGCATCCCCCTTGCTCGGAACACGTCAAGACAAGGAGGATGCAAAAAATGTACAAATTGAATTATAACTGATTCAGAATCTCGTTTCGCTTTCTGCTGTATTCTTCTTCGGATATCTTTCCGGACTTAAACTCATCTTCAACAAACATCAGCAAGTCCTTTACACTGATTATCTCTCTGCTGATCACAATCTCCTTTTGGGTATCCTTATTTAATGCAGACGAGTTGCCGCTCATCAGATCAAGCAGGATAATCATCAATGCGATGATTCCAAAGACATTGAAATAACCAAAGGAATTGTATATCTGTAGCGAAAATATAGAGTAGATGATATAAGAGAACGTTTCCGCGTATGAAAACAGCATAACGAGAACAATCGTTGCAATAGCCGCGGCAATGCGAATCGGTTTATTTCTTTTGTTCGATACAAAAGCACCGCCGAGCAATCCGTATACCGCCACCATTATTATCAGAAAAGTGTCAACATAAGAGTAATAGTAATCGGTAAGTTGATAAATTAACCGATACAGTTCGAGCAAACATCCCGAAAAGAGCGCTATCGCTGTGACAAGGTTATGTATTCTTTCTTTTTTCAAAAAGAAGGCAACCGCAAGTATGATCGACGGGATCCATGCGATGAAAGTCATCAGCGAAGATTCCAACCCCCTCAACCTCAACAACCAGATTAAAACATCATTGACCGCAAAAAGAATTGCAAGAAGAATGCCGAATATTCTCCTTGATCTAAACTTAACCGTCATTTCCGAACCTCCCCTTTCCTTGCTTCATATTCTTCTTCGGTGATCAGTCCGCTTTGAAGCAACTCAAGCAATTCCCTGTTTTTCTCCGCGGCGCGAAGGTACGGCTCCGCACATTTGGAGCAAACATTGCGATACTCCGTTCCCGCATCACCCGCAATATTGACCACCGAAAGCGGAACATGTTGCCGTTTGCAAATTTCGCACGTACCGAGCTGTGCCTGCGATTTTTCTGTCCGTGGAGCGGAATCGCCTGTTTTATCGGAAGCAACCTTGCCGCCGGATGCTTTGCGGGATGAAAAATTCTGCGCGTAATGTGCGATCTTGCAATTCGTTTCAATCAGCTCGCCGAAGCCGTACAGCAGAAACGACGATATCCATGAAACAAGCGGACCGATAATAAAAAGCGCAAATCCAAGTCCGACGCCGTAACGGCCGATAGTCACCCACACGTAAATCGCGGATAGGACAAAGCCGATGATCCCGACCCAACATAGAACCTTTGCCAGAATTTTAATTTTTCCTCCGATATTATCGAACATAATGTCACCTCGTTTTTATTATTTTGACATATTTGAAAAGGAAGGAGAATGCTGTTTTGTTCAATTTTATTCGACGCAAGCAGGTTATAACATATAGTTTACGATTTGTCAATGAATAATTATCTATATGTTGATCGGTGCCGCGAAGTCTTTACAGTGTTGCGTCAAAAAACACCGATATCGGTTGCCGACACCCTTCCGTTACACTTTCCGCGCCTTCCCTATCGTAAAAACAACAGCGCGGCAATATGTGCGAGGGGCGGGGTCGTCCTTGACAGATACGGCAAAATATGTTATTCTGTATGCGTGTGATTATGTCGTGATTTACAGAAAGGAAGGTACGCGGCATGAAAAAACGGATTTTGTCCCTATTGCTGGCGGTTCTCACCGCTGTGTCCCTGTTGCCTGCCGCGGTTCTTGACTCCTTTGCCTATTCGCACAGCGCATCCACCCCTCTGCCCGCCGGCGCTTACAAGAGCTGGAAGCAGACCGACCCGCGCTGGACAGACGTTCCCATCGGCATCTACCCATGGTATGACCGTGACGGCGGATACCATTATTATAATACCGTGGGGCATGCAGGCTGTTACATTTCTAGCATTGCCATCCTGTGCAACGCCTACGGACTGAAATTTCCGGACGGCTCGCAGATCAATCCCGGCAGTTTCGGCGAACGACTGTACGATAACGGCAAATGCACCTACCTGACCTCGGACGGCAGTATGTACTACGCCAATACCTGGTGCGGCACCATGATCCGCGGGATCGAATACGTAGGCCGCCGTTGGTTCACTTCGGAATCCAATGCGACCATTGCAAAAACGATCGCCGGCTACCTCAACGACCCGTCGGGAGAATATGGGGTCATTGTGGGCGTGACCAACCACTATGTGGCGGTGGACTATGTATCCGGCTCATCGGTATATCTGTGCGACCCGGGCTACAACCGCAACGAACTGTTTACATATTATAACAGGCGGATCGAGCAGATCATCGTCTACCGCTTCAACAGCAGCTCGACCCCCGCAAAAAAGACCTTCACCGTTTCCTACAACGCAAACGGCGGTGTGCGTGCACCCGCGTCCCAGACCAAGACCGAGGGAGAAGTCCTCACCCTGCATGCCGAAACCCCCTCGCGCGTGGGATACACCTTTTTGGGATGGTCGACCTCCGCCAAGGGCGGCGTGGTCTATGCACCCTCCGCATCCTACACGGCGGATACCGACATCACCCTGTATGCCGTGTGGAGAGAACGATCCGACTGTGAGATCCGGCGGGTCAAGTCCTCCAATGCCCTGAACATCCGTTCCGAGCCGAGCACGTCAAGCGGCATCATCACAGCGCTTCCCGCCGGCTCCGAGATTGCCGTCACCGAAATACGGATCGGCGGCGGCCACATATGGGGCAAGGTGGAGGAGGGCTGGTGCGCCCTGGAATACACCGACTATGTGCGTGGTGCACTGTATTCCGTCTCCTA
>CABUHM010000104.1:0-5670 GCA_902491355.1 uncultured Eubacteriales bacterium | reverse complement strand
CACGGTGCCGCGGAACAGGATCGCCTTCTGCGGCACATAGCCCACCGAGGCGCGAAGCTCACTGCGGTTCCATGCTTCAACGGGACGTCCGAACACCGACACCTCGCCCGATTCCGGCAGATAATAGCGTCCGATGAGGGAGATCAGGGTCGATTTACCCGAACCGGTACCGCCGATGATGCCCACGGTCTCGCCTTTTCCCGCCGCAAAGGTCACGCCGGTCAGCGCAGGATCGCCGCCCGCATGGTAGCGCACGCTGATATCGCGGAAGGATACGGCGGCTTCCCGATCCATTGCCGTTTTGTTGCCTGCGATCACGTCAGGCTCACCCCCCTCGGAAAGCACCGAGCCGATACGTCCCGCACATGCCGCGGCACGGGTCATGGTGATGATAAGGTTTGCCAGCTTGACCAGCTCCACCAATATCTGCGACATGTAGTTATACAGGGCGATGATCTGTCCCTGAGACAGCGCGCCCGCCGAAAAACGAAGATATCCGGTGTAAATGAGAAGGGCGATGGCAACGTTGATGATAACATAGGTGAGCGGATTCATGAACGCCGCGACCCTGCCCGCATACTTCTGTGCGCGGAGCAGTTCGCCGTTTTTGCGGTCAAAAGCGTCGATCTCGGTCTGCTCCATGCCGAATGCACGAATCACGCGGACACCGCCGAGATTTTCCCGTGCGCGTTCGGTCACGCCGTCCAGATGATTCTGCACCCGACGGTACAGAGGAATGCCGCCGAGCATGATGCCGAACACCACGGCGGCAAGCAGCGGCAGGACGCAGAGAAAGAGCACGCCCGAGCGCACATCCACGGTAAACGCCATGATCACCGCACCGAACACGATGAACGGAGAGCGCAAGAAGAGCCGAAGCGTGAGGTTGATGCCGGTCTGCACCTGGTTGACGTCACTGGTCATGCGGGTGAGCAGGGTCGCGCTTCCCGTTTCGTCAAGCTGTTTCCACGACATCTGCGTGATGCGCTCAAACAGGGCGGCGCGGGTCTTTTTCGCCACGCCCACGGCAGTCTTTGCCGCAAAATACTGCGCCGTCACAGCGCACGCAAGACCGGCAATCCCCAAGGCAAACAGGATGCCGAAGCCCCGCCAGAGCACGGCGCGGTCGCCGCCGATGCCCCGATCGATCATGTCCGCCACCACCAGAGGAACCGTCAGCTCGAACAGAGTCTCGATCATTTTGAAGAGCGGTGCCAGCACAGTCTCCTTTTTGTAGGCGGAAAAATAACGTATAATATACTTCATCGCAAGCCGTATGCGGTTTTCGGGCACAAACATCAGCCCAAACGCCGCACCTTTTCTTTTTTTGTGATACGCCGGGGGGCGTACCCTGTCATTATACCAAATTCATACGCTTTTTTCAAGAGAATTTCCCTTTTTTGCTTGAAATATCAGCGGGCGGGCGTTATAATGGTGTAAAATCGAATAATTCGGAAAGTGAGTGACGCAGAACATGGAATTATGGGAAAAGCAATGCGGGCATGAGGAGATCTTCTTGGGCAGGGTCGTACATTTGGTGCGGGACACCGTGGAACTGCCGGACGGACACCGCTCCATCCGTGAGGTCGTCCGCCACCCGGGTGCCGTGGCGGTCGCCGCCGTGACGAAGGATCGGAAGCTCCTGCTCGTGACCCAATACCGTTACCCGTTTGCACGGACGCTGACCGAGATCCCCGCAGGAAAGCTCGACCCGGGCGAAGAACCGGATCATGCCGCCGCGCGGGAGCTTCGGGAGGAAACGGGAGCGACAGCTGACCTACTCCGACCGCTCGGTTCGTTTTTCGCGACCCCTGCCATCTTTGACGAGAACATTCACCTGTACTATGCGACCGGTCTGCACTTCGGGGAAAGCAGTCTCGACCCCGACGAATTCCTCACCTGTTCGCAAATGGATCTCGACGAGGCAGTGCGCCGCGCCGCATGCGGCGACTTTCCGGACGGAAAAACGCAAGCCGCGATCATGCGCATCCACTATCTCATCGGGCAGGGAGAGCTTCCCGTCCTGTAAGACGGCGCACTTCCCTTTTGCACCGAAAAAAGCAGATCGCCGCACGTCGGAAATGTATAAAAAGACCCCGAACCGCTCATAGTAGCGTTTGGGGTCTTTTCCTGTATTTTCTTGAATTTATATCCGCACCATTCGGGTATCGGCGCAAAGCCGAGAGGGGCTGACAGCCGACGGACGGTGTGCGGGGAGCGGAGGTCGGCATGCTCAGCAAAAAAATCTGCGCCGTTTCGTGGCTGTTTGCCCTCGGAGCCATGGTATACAGCGTCATTGAGGTACTGTTTCGCGGTTACACACATTGGACCATGACCCTGTGCGGCGGTCTGTGTCTGGTGTCCATGTGCGGCATCTGCCGCTCCATGCGCAAAAGGTCGCTGTGTCTGCGCTGTGTCGCGTGCGGCATGTGCATCACCGCCGTGGAGTTTGCGGTGGGGTGTATCGTGAACCTTTGGCTCGGGTGGAAAGTGTGGGATTATTCGTCACGGCGCTGGAACATCCTAGGTCAGGTCTGCCCCGTTTTCACCCTGTTCTGGAGCATCCTTTCCCTGCCCGTCGCCGTCACGGTGGCGCTTGCACTGCGGCGCGGCGAAAAGTCCGCGCAGAACTGACGCGCGATCACGACTTTCCGAGGATGTTCCCGTGATACGCCGCCGAAACATCCCGAAGCACGCAAGCGGCGACGCATGCGGGCACAATGACGCAAAGGGCGTTTTCCAGACGGATGCGGATGGTCTCCGAGCGGTGCTCATAGCGAACGGCGCAGTCACGTGCGACCTCGCGTATGCGCCGCTCGGTCACCGCCTGTCTGTCGTCAATGCCGTCGAGCGCCGCACATATGAGATCGTAAAATGCGGAATCCGGAATGATGTCGTCCTCGGTCGTATCAAGCCGTCCGTTCACGTAGCGCAGAAGGCGGTCGATCTCCTCCAACTGCATGGCGGGACGCAACATGTTGATGATCAGGATACGCGCCAAATGTTCCTTGGAGTACCGACGGTTGACCGTATTTGCAAGCCAGCCGCGCTTCACCCAGTTCTGGAGCGTGGAGGTGTCAATGCCCGTCACCGAGCGGATCTCGCCCAGCATCAGAGTCTCGTTTACATAAAAAATGCGATCGAGAAACGCCATACCCGTGGCGCAGTCAAACTGTGTGCGCGGCAGAACCGTTCCGGGAATGTAGGAAAATGCGATACTGTATTTCATGCCTTCACCTGTCAACTGTATCTATGAATATGTCATGAGTATAGCACACAATCATGCGAATGTCAATGACGGCGAATGGATCGAGCCGATATCGGAGCAAAAAACGCGGGAGAACACACAGAAATCGGGTGTTCTCCCGCGTTGACGTATTATTTTGAAAACGTTTCGTGCGAAAGCCGAGCGGTTGCAGAATTGGTCATTCGCCGGTCTCGGTGAAATCGCGGTCGGCGCTCAGGGTCGCTTCGTAGTCGGGGTGCATGGCTTCCTCAAACGCGCGCTTTGTCTCAGCGGCACGGCGGCGACGTTTCGACTGCGAATACACGATGAGAACCGCAAAGACGCCGAGCGACAGCACGGAAATGCTCAAGCCGACGACATAACACGTGGGCATATAGTACAGCTCCACCGAATGCTCACCCGATGTGATATCAGCGGCAAGCAGACAGTTTGCGGTCTTGTGGATCTCGACCGGCTGACCGTCCACCAGCACGTGCCATCCCTCGTCGTAGGGGATGGAGGTGAACAGGGTCTCCATGCCGTCGGGCACCGTGATCGTACCGCGGATGTCGGTGTCGGAAAATTCGGTAATGTTCATGTTGCCCTCCGCCAGCTTCTCCATGACGCGGGTGTACACCTCGGTGTTCATGTAGAAGAAATAGCGATCGCCTGTGTTGAGGTACATCTTTTCCTTGGTGGGGGAAAGGGTCACCACAAAATCGCGGTTGTTGTCCAATACCATGCCGAGGCTCATGACGCGGTGGTTTTCACCGTCAAAATATGTGCCGTCGGGATAGGAGTTGATCATGAGGGAGCACTCCCACGGATAATCGGACGGGATATACATGAACAGCTCCTGTCCGTGCGCCTCCTCGGGCGCCGTAAATTCCAGATTCAACTCGCCCGCCTTGGACGTGCTGATGGGCGTGTATTTGATGTAGCCGCTTGCATAGGACTTGGTCATGCCCTCCACGTCCACCGTGTGCGGGACGTGCACGAACAGCTCGCCCATGGAATCGTCGCCGAGGATCGCGTTGCAGAGCGCGTTGAGATAATCGAACGGGTTGCCGTAATCATCGAACTTGAAATCGTACACAGCGCTGTCCGACGCAAAGCAGAGAGAAAGCGCGTAGGGGTTGTAGTAGCCGTAGGTGGAATTTTCGTCGTCTGTGACCACCAGCTCCCGCGTGGTGTCGGCAGGTCTGCTCTCGCGCAGGACATATTTGATGCCGAGAAGCGAATCGGAGACAGGTGTCCCGCCGAGATATTTGCTCCTGTGCGAGCGCGAAGCGTATCCCATGTCCGCCAGCATATTGATCACCGAGGTGTTCAGGGTGGAGGTGGAATTGGTGATGCCGTAGATGCCGAGGGTCATGGCGTCGTTGGTCTTGCGGTGGGTGGTCTTTTCCATGCGGTAGAATACCGAGCCGAAGTTATCCGCATCGTATTTTTTCAGCGCCTCGATGCCCGGCGTCACCCGATCAAAGTAGTTCACATAGGAATCGCGGGACGAAATGACCACGTCCGCATCCAGATTCATGGTGCAGAACAGGGCGTTTGCAAACAGCTCGAAAATGACCGCGATCAAAAGCACGGACGAGCCGGTGGACTGCGGATTCCACTTCCGCACCGCATAAACACAGCACAGCATGACGCCGATCATCAAAACGGAGAACCAGACGCACTGGAAATCGTCGAGCCATTCGTAATCCTGCTTCTGAATAATCAGGATCATGGAGACCCAGAAGATCGCCGAAACGGCTAAGGTCTTCATCTTGACCCTTGTGAGATTGGAGAAGGCTCGGTAAGCGCACACCACCATAATGAAGCACGCGGCAAACGAATACCGATAGTTCAGCCAGTTCGGACGCTGAAAGCCGTGCCAGATCAGGTCAAGCGTGGAGCCGTTGAAGCAGACCGCCATGAAGGCAAGCAGACATCCGGTCGCGATCTTCTCGCGCGCCGAAATTTCCCGGGAAATAAAGTAGACGGGCAGAAAGATCAGGGTCAGCGTGCCGCAGTAGAGGAACGGCAGACCCTCGGGACGGACGGTGTCGTATGAGCCCGGATAGAATTTCGCCACCATATCGAGGAAATCAAACTGCTGGGTAAACGCGAAATTCGGATTGGAAAATTCGTTTTTGCCGAATTGCAGGGAGTAATACGCGGGAATGAGAATGACGCACGCAATGCCCACACCCACGGCGGAATACAGGATCATGCGTCCGAGCGATTTTGCAAAATGGAAGCTCTCCTCATAGAGATTGTTCTCGCTGTTCTTCCCGTGCGCCAGATACCAATAGAAGAAATAGCACGCGGAGAACAGGCACATCATGTATCCGATATAGAAGTTCGACAGGCAGGTGTACGCCAGCGCCGCCACATACAGAATAAAGCCGCGGCGGGCGATGAGGCGCTCGATCCCGAGCATCAGAAGGGGCAGG
>CABUHM010000103.1:0-5674 GCA_902491355.1 uncultured Eubacteriales bacterium | reverse complement strand
CCTGCGTAATGCGGTGAAAATAATGCAGGGATAACACCCGGGAGGCCAGCGCCGCGGGCGACAGCTCGCCGCAGGAGGCCAGGGTACACATGGTTTGGTGATATAACAGGCTGTAGGGCAGGCGATCCAGCTTGGGCGGCTCCACCCAGCGTTCCTCCAGATAGAGCTGTACTATGGCGATCATGCGGAGCAGTCCCCACGGGATCATCTGCGGGAGCGGCGTGTTGGGCAGAGGGTTTTCCTCGCGGAACAGGGCGATCATTTCGGGCGGCTCTCCGCGTCTGCCCGAGCGTCCGAGCCGTTGCAGAAAGGACGATACCGAATACGGCGCGTCGATCTGCAGTACCCGCTCCAATCTGCCGATATCCACGCCCAGCTCCAGTGTCACCGTGGCGCAAGTCACGGTGGGCGCGTCCTCGTTTTTCAGGCGAAGCTCCGCCTCCTCGCGCAGGGACGCCGAAAGGTTGCCGTGGTGTATGAGAAACCGATCCGGCTCGCCCCGATAAGCGGCGATCTGCCGCAGGGTCGCGGTCACGTATTCGGTCTCCTCGCGGGAATTGGAAAAGACAAGGCACTTCTTGCCCCTTGTGCAGTCGTACAGATACTCATAGCCGGGATCGAGCGCCGCGCGTCCGGACGCCGTGTCGGGGGCTTCGGTTTTTTCCTCGTCCTCGTCCTCTTCCTCCTCTTCTTCTGACTCGTCAAGTATGGGTTTGCGCACAGTCTCCGCCTGTGTGACCGCCGACGCGGGGTTCTGATCCTCCATGGGATTCTGGATGAAGAAATGCTCCACGCCGAGCCGCCACCGAATTTTTTCTTTCGGCAGTTCGGGGCACACCGTCTCTCTTCCCGAGCCTGCGCCCAACCATTCGCAGGCGATTCGGGTATCTCCCACGGTTGCGGACAGTCCGATGCGTCGCGGCTGATAGCCGATGGCGCACGCAATGCGGTTGAGCTGGCATATGACCTGATTGCCCCGATCCGAGCCGGTCAGGGTATGCACCTCGTCGATCACCGCGTAGCGCAGATCGCCGAACAGCCGCACAAGATCGCCCGAACAGCGCATGAGCATGGCTTCCAGCGATTCGGGCGTGATCTGCAAAATGCCGCTTGGGTGTTGCATTGCCTTTTTCTTATGGGACTGCGCCACGTCGCCGTGCCAATGGAACACGGGAATGCCGCTCATGTCCAGAAGGCGGTCGAGCCGCGAAAACTGGTCGTTGATCAGGCTCTTCAGCGGCGCGATATACAGCGCCCCGAAGGTGGCGGGCGGGTTTTCGCTCAGCTCGGTGATGACAGGGAAAAACGCCGCCTCGGTCTTTCCGGAGGCGGTTGCCGACGTGAGAAGCACATTACAGTCCCTCTCAAACAGAAGTTGTGCCGCGGCAACCTGCACGGGGCGCAGGCTCTCCCAGCCGTCGGCATAAATATAGTCCTGGATCAGGGGAGAAAAGCGGGAAAACACTGAATCGTTCAATTTCATTCCTCAATTTCGTTTGGAATATGCGGGGGGTACGGGGAGTACGCGGGGCGCCGCCCCGAACCCCGGTCAAGGACCTTTTGGGAAAGGTCCTTGACAATTCCCAAAACCTTTTGAGAGGGGGAGGGATTATTATTATGTACTCCGAATGGGCGACGGTGGAAAAGCCAAGCGTTTGCGCAGGCAAGATCAAGGCACAAAGGAGGCTTCCTTGTGGTGACGTAGGCGAACAGGTCGATGGCAGGTGTGATACGTTTGTTTTACGGCAGGAGACCAGTGGTCGCCCGCTCTTCATTCATATGTACAAACAAAATCAAGGCACCAAGTCTCCCTTGCGTAAAGGGAGCTGTCAGCGAAGCTGACTGAGGGATTGTGACAGATGCCTTTTCCAAAGTATTTCCTTTGTCGCGGCGTACTTTCGGTCATTTATCCTCCTGCCCGTCCGTATCTTCACTCCGGTACAATGCCCGATACGCCGAAAGGGTCATGCCGGTTTTATACTTAAAAAAGCTGTACAGGGACGCATAATCGTCAAAGCCTGTCTTACGTGCGATCTCATGGAGCGACTCGTCGGTCTCCGAAAGATACTGCTTGATACGCCGCACGCGCACCGTATCGATATACGCCTTGATGCCGCGCGTGTACACCCGTTTGAAAACGCGCGTGATATAGTCCTCGTTATAATCGAAATGCTCCGCAACATCGCGCACGCGCAGAGCGCCGTTGCCCGAGCGGATATATGCCGCGATGCGGGCGGGCAGATTTCCCGTGTCCCCCGCCGAGCCGAACAGAAACAGCTCGCACAGGAGCAGGCGCAGAAGATAATCGCCGAAGTCGCGCGGATATTCTGCGGTATCGTCAAACCGACGAAGCTGCTGCAGGAGAAGCGAGACCTGTTCGGTGTCTGCTGGAATGAAAAGCTGTTGTCCGTCCTTCCCCTCAAAACTGCCGGAAAAGCTCACGCGCACAAAGGAAACGCCGCCCTCGGACGGGATGGTTCCGTAGTGCTCGCGGTTCGGCTTCAGAAGGAGGACGTTGCCTGCCTCCGCATGAAACTCGTTATAGTCCTCGCAGATGTGCAGGGTTCCTTCGGTCACGGCGATCAGCTCGTTGAGCGGACTTTTGCGGACGGGGTGGATCCAATTTTCCTGCGTTCCGAATGCTCCGACGGACACAAAAGCCGTATCTTCGTACAACATGATGAAAACCTCTTTTGCGTAATAGATATAAGCCGCGGAATGGTATGAACAGGGGATATTCTGCATCAGACGTGCGCCGGGATCGCCGCATCCCGTTTTGATGGGCGCGGCACGGCATCACAGCCGTCTGACTCTGAATTTATTGTAGCATATTCCGTTTCAAAGTGCAACGTCTTTCCGCAGTTTTTCCGATAATTGCCAAAAATTCCGCACCCATTTCGTATATTTGTTCCGAACGATTGACAAAAACGCACAAATCGGGTATAATAATAAATGGGTGTCGCCTGCACGGAGGACGGCGGCTCCTGTATCCACAGTCCTGCAGAGGATGAGCGCCGGAACCGAAATCTTGGCACGATGTGCACCGGTTGACGAGGCGGAGGTTATCGAGGAGAACGGTTTTCCGTGGCGGAAGGCTCGTTCGGTTCGGCGGATACCTCCCGTGCAGACACGCGCGTAATGCATTCCACAAAGCCCGTGGGCAACTGCGGGGACAAAGGGTATGTAAGTGTCCTTTTGCATCATTGAAAACTGAAGATTGAAAGGATTTTACGATACATGTGTGGAATTATCGGCTATATCGGTGAGCAGAAGGCTTACCGTATGATCATTGACGGATTATCTAAACTGGAGTACCGCGGCTATGACTCTGCCGGAGTCGCCGTTTCGGACGGAAAGACCATTCTGACCGAAAAGGTCAAGGGCCGCTTGCAGAACCTGTGCGACAAGCTCGACGATGAGAAGCACAAAAACGCGGAATCGCCCCTGTTCGTGGGAACGGCGGGCATCGGACACACCCGTTGGGCGACCCACGGCGCGCCGTCCGATATCAACTCCCATCCGCATACCAGCGGCGACGTGACTTTGGTGCATAACGGCATCATCGAAAACTATGCCGCCATCCGTCAATCCATGACCGATGTAGGAAGAATCTTCCTGTCCGACACCGATACCGAATCGGTTTCCCAGTTAATGGACTATCACTATCAGTCCATGAAGCACGAGCCGGATCGCATCCGTGCCGCCGTGAATGCCATCAGCCTCACGGTTTCGCATCTTCGCGGCTCCTATGCTCTGGCAATTCTGTTTGCCGACATTCCGGATGCCCTGTTCGCCGTTCGCCGCGACAGCCCCCTGATCGTGGGTCTGGGTGAGGGCGAAAACTATATCGCTTCCGATATCCCCGCAATTCTGGGTCATACCCGCCGCTACTATCTGCTCGAGGAAAATGAGATCGCCATTGTGCGCCGCGACAGTGTAGAGGTGGTCAATGAGGAGCTGACTCCCATTGAAAAGCCCGTGATGACTGCCGACTGGAATGTGGATGCCGCCGAAAAGGGCGGATATCCGCACTTCATGCTCAAGGAGATCCACGAACAACCCTCGACCCTGAACGCGACCATTCAGCCCCGTCTTGCGGCAGGCAAGACCGAGGTGCTCCGCGAGGAGCTGGGCAACACTGCCGACGTCGAGCGTCTGCTCATCATCGGTTGCGGCAGCGCCACCCATGCAGGCATGGTGGGCAAGATCGCCATTGAAAAGCTCGCGCGCATTCCCGTGGAGACCCACATTGCGTCCGAGTTCCGTTATTCCGACCCCATCTTCCGCGCAGGAGATGTCGCCGTCATCATTTCGCAGTCCGGCGAGACTGCCGATACCCTTGCCGCGCTTCGTCTGGCAAAGGCGAATAATATCCCCGTTTGGGCGATCGTCAATGTCGTCGGCTCGTCCATTGCGCGTGAGGCAGATCGCGTGATCTACACCTGGTGCGGACCCGAGATCGCCGTGGCTACCACCAAGGCGTACACCGCGCAGATCGCCGCACTCTACCTTGTGGCGCTCCGACTGGCACTGGACAAGAACCGTCTGACCGATGCCCGTCTTGATGAGCTGGTGGCAGAGCTGAACGCCCTCCCCGCATGCGTGGAGAACCTGCTTGCCGACACCACGCCCCTGCTTGATGTCGCAAAGCGCTATCTTGCCGGCGTGCACGATCTCTTCTATATCGGGCGCGGCAGAGACTATGCGACCTGCTGTGAAGGCTCTCTCAAGCTCAAGGAAATCACGTATATGCACTCCGAGGCATATGCCGCAGGAGAGCTGAAGCACGGCGCGATCTCCCTCATTACGCCCGGTATGCCGGTCATTGCCGTCATCACCGACCGTGAATTGGCGGAGAAGTCCATCTCCAACGTCAAGGAGTGCAAGGCGAGAGGTGCGCATGTCCTTCTCGTTTGCCGTGAGGATATGGAATTCGACCCCGATGTGTGCGATGAGGTCATCCGCATTCCCAATGCCGCAGATCTCTTCCTTCCCGTTGCCACCATCGTACCCCTCCAGACCATGGCATATTATGCCGCTGTGGAAATGGGTTGCGATGTGGATAAACCCAGAAACCTTGCAAAATCCGTCACTGTGGAATAATCTGTTTCCCATACGACGGCACGACCCCCGATACTGTAGCAATGCAGTATCGGGGGTCTCGGCATTTTATGGCGTGTTATGCATCGGCGCTGCCTATTTTTTACCGCGCCGCCTCCCTTTACGCAAAGGAGACTTCCTCGCGGTAACGCGTGCAAATGGGTCGATTCTATGCAGGATGCGTTCGTTTTTCGGCGGGCGACCAGTGGTCGCCCCTACAAAGTCAGGATGAGATTTGTGCGAAAAATCGGGATGAAGTCGCGCGTAAATTCAGGGTGAAATCGGTGCGCAAAATCAAGGTGGAATCGGCATACGAAGATAACATGTAAATCATATAAATCACTCGAAAATTCACTCGATTTATACGACCTGTTCGCTTATTCTGTTGTAGGGGCGACCAGTGGTCGCCCGCCCTCTCAAGATAGTATTACACGAAAACATAGGGTGGATTTTCGCATGACGCAAACGCCCGGGATACCGAAAAACGGCATTCCGGGCGTTTGCTCATTTCGGAGTCTGCACAGACTTCGCGCCCCGCGTCGGGGCGCGCGCGGTTTACCGCGCGCGTGAGGGC
>CABUHM010000102.1:0-5686 GCA_902491355.1 uncultured Eubacteriales bacterium | reverse complement strand
CGTTACGCATGATCAGGTCGAGGCTATGACCATGGCTACCCGTATCGTGGTTATGAAGGACGGTCTCATTCAGCAGGTGGATACGCCTCAGAATCTGTACGATAACCCCGTGAACATCTTTGTTGCCGGATTTATCGGCACGCCGCAGATGAACTTCATCAACTCCACGCTGGTGCAGGAGGGCGAGGACGTTTACCTGACCTTCGAGGGCTGCCGCGTGAAACTGCCCGAGGAAAAGGCGAAGGATCCCGCACTCAAGGAGTACATCGGCAATGAGGTCATCGCAGGGATTCGTCCCGAGTGCCTGTTCGATGATGGCGAGCATGTGGAAAAGTATCCCGACTGCGTCGTGACTATGAATGTGGACGTTACCGAGTTGATGGGCGCTGAGATTTATCTGTACCTGTCCGTGGGCGAGCAGAAGATGATCGCACGCGTTTCTCCCCGTTCCACCTCCAGAACCGGCGACACCATCAAGGTTGCTCTGGATGCAACCAGAATTCATATTTTCGATAAGGACACCGAAAAGTGCATCGTGCACTGATCCGTGCCGATACATGACAATACCCCGACAGATCCGAGGATCTGTCGGGGATGTTACTTTCTTGGCATTTTTGACATTTGCGGGTGATGCGCCGTTCCTGCCTCACGCGCTTCGGGACGGCGGCGATGTCGGTGATGTCGGTGCAGTCGGTACGATCAGCGCTTGCCGCGGAAAAAGCGGTTGAGCAGATCGCGGCATTCCGCTTCCATGACATGCGGCGTGACCGTGACGGAATGGGAGAGCGGATAGCGGTTCAGATTCAGGACGCCGCCGAGACTGCCGTTGTCGGTGTTGCCCGCGCCGTATATGATACGCGGGATTCTTGCATTGAAGGCGGCGCCGCCGCACATGACGCACGGCTCCAGTGTGACATACAGGGTGCAGTCGGTGAGCCGCCATGCGCCGAGCGCGCGGCAAGCCTGTTCGATCGCCGCAGTCTCGGCATGCAAAAGGGCGTTGCGGCATTCCTCGCGGCGGTTGCGCGCCTGAGCGACGACCGTTCCGTTCTGCACGACGACCGCGCCCACCGGAATTTCTCCCGCCTCCAATGCCTCCTGCGCCAGCGCAAGGCAAAGCCGCATATAGGCTTCGTCCTCGGGACGGGGCGGCTGGATCGCGTCGGGCTTTTGGGAAAAGCGCAGGGCGCGCGGTAAATAATGCTTCATGTTCAAGGTATTTACCCCCGATTTTACGAAATGTTCTCCCGAATTTCACGCATGGTTAGAAAATGTTTATCGGGACTTCTCATTTTTGCGTTACAATTGCTGTGTGAAAAAAGCATGGTGCTTTGTGCATTTCGTGCACGTTTCATGCCTCGCCGTTGCCTCCGCAACTGTCCGTGCGGTTGCTTTTTTTGAACAGCGCGGCAAGGGAAAGGGCGGCGCCCGCCGCAAACAGCACCGCGTCCGCACCGATGGCTCCCATGGGCGGGAGCACGCTGTGCAGGAGATTGGTGCCGTTGAGCAGAAAATGGACGCCGATGCAGACGAACAGTCCGCTGCGGCACAGCGAGCATTGCGACAGCATCATGCCGCAAAGCAGTCCGTTGAAAATGCCGGACAGGCTGTCGTGCTGAAGCGCGAAGAAAACCGAGCTGATCACAGCCGCCAAGCGATTCCCGAGGGGGAGCAGTCCGCGCAGGAGATACCCGCGGAAGAATAGTTCCTCCAAAACGGGCGCCAAAAGCAGTGCGGACACCACGTCCGCCCAATCCAACGGTGCGCCGGCGGCAGTCAGGGGCATGCGGTTGGTGTATTGGAGCAACAGAAACAGATACCGTATCCCGATCCCGCACACCAAGGCGAAGCCTGCGGGCGGAAAGGGAGACGCGCTGTCGGTATCGCTCTCTGCGACCGAGATCGGATCGATCCGCGCCCGATGCATAAACAGACAGGGTGTGAGATAGGTCAGTACGCGGATGCCGAGCATCCACTCATCGGACAGGCAGAGCCGTCTTTTGAGATATTGACCCATGACCGAAAGCAGGGTCAGGATCATCATGCCGGACAGGGCGGCGCCGAACGGGCGCATGGCGTTTTTCTTCATGGGAACATTCTCCGTTTCCGGTGCATATCATATCATCGGGACGTTTTAACCCGACATATGACGGAATGGCACCGTATATCGAATTTCATTTTTACAGTGGTATGATCTCAGCGAAAGGAGGGAAACCGGATGGAACACAAGACCGAACGGCAGGGCAAGCCCGAGCCTAACGTTGCGGCATCTGCCGAGGCGGCGGAAACCGTCGGAGCAAAGGCAGAAAAGACGGAAAAAGCGGAAAAGACAACCGAAACGCTGAGACGCCGCAGATTGAACCGCGTGATCGTGGCGGTGTTCTCCGTTGTTTTCCTTGCGGGTGTGATCGTGCCGCTTGCGGTGCATTCGGGAAAAGGCGGCGAGGTGTACGGCGTTTATCTCAGGGGACAGCGTGTGGGATATGTGGAGGACAGCGAGCTGTGCCGTCAGGCGTCGGATGCCGTGGAAAAGCGGTACTCCGAATTGCTCGGCGCGGGCTTTTCCGATGATATCGGCTTTTCCTGTGAGGCAGTTGCCGTGCAGGAAGAAGCTCCCGAGTTTTTGACACAGGAAACCATGGAAGCGATGCTGTGTGACGAATTGAGCGATTATGTGACGCAGGCATCGGTTTTGCAGATCAACGGGCAGATCGTGGGTGCATGTGAGGATCGCGGCACGGCGGAAGCTGTGCTCGACCGTATCCTTTCCGAAAAGCAGGCGGCGTTTGCCGCAACGTTCGGTGAAGAGGTCACTGCCGAATTCCGCTCCAACGTGCAGATCACGGACGGCGCGGTGTATGTGTCCGATCTTTTGGATGCCGAGGGGCTGTACGAAGCGGCGCAGACGGCGGCGCGCGAGTCCCTTTCGGGTGATCTTCTGGCATGTACCTACAGTCACACAAAGACCGTGGAGGAGGTCATCCCCTATCCCTCCGAGGCGATCTATGACGATACCCGCTATCCCTATTACCGTCGGGTGATCGTCGAGGGTGCGGACGGCTTGGCGCGCAACACGTGCCGCCGTGTGTACGATGAGACCGGAAGCTGTGTCTCCTCTGAGGTGCTCTCCTCGGAGTTGCTTGCGGAAACCGTCGGCGAGGTTGCGGTGGAGGGCTGTCGGAGCTATCAGCCCGGGGTCACGACGGGCACTTTCATCCGTCCGTTGGATATCGACGCGCTCCGTCAGAATATTACCTCGACCTTCGGTGAGAATCGCGATCTGTCCTTTTCTACCGGCGCTCACACGGGAACCGACATTCAGGCAGACATGGGTACGCCCATTTATGCCTCGGACGGGGGCGTGGTGACCATGTGCGCACTGCACCACTCCTACGGAAACGTGATCTACATTCAGCACGACAACGGCTACCGCACCATCTATGCGCACATGAGCGCGTTTGCCGACGGCATAGAGGTGGGAACCGAGGTGTCGCAGGGACAGCTCATCGGATACGTCGGAAGCACGGGAACCTCCACGGGTCCGCATCTTCATTTCGAGGTATACCGTCAATTCAGCCGTGTAGACGGCGCGTCCCTTCTCGACCTTACATACGGAGGATATTGACGGCACACACTGCCGCTGTTCGCGGCGCGCTGTTGCCGAAAAAAGAGGAACCGATGTCTGCGTTATGCAGGCAGGCGGTTCCGCTTTCCTGTTTTCTGCGGCGCGCGATGTCGCAAGGAACGATGCACCCACGCCGATCTTCTTTGACGGTTATGCCATTTCGGCAGAAAGCTGTTTGCCGCCCAGAATGTGGAAGTGCAGATGCTTGACCGACTGGCAGGCATGCTCTCCGCAGTTGGACACCAGACGGTAGCCCTGCGTCAAGCCCTCCTGTGCCGCGATGACCGGAATCTTCTCCATTAAATGTGCGATGACACCGCTGTTTTCGGCGTTGACACCGTCGAGGGACGGGATGTGGGTGCGCGGGATCACAAGCACGTGAACCGGTGCCATGGGGTTGATGTCGCGGAACGCATACACGGTATCGTCCTCATATACCTTTTGGGACGGGATCTCTCCCGCCGCGATCTTACAAAACAGGCAATCCATTTTCGTATCCTCATTTCATTTGATATGATTTGATTCTGCCGATCCCGATCGGCTTTGCTGATTCGTTGCGGGACGGTGTGTCCCGTCCGCAATCCGACATCAGTATAGCACACTTCCCGCCGAAAAGCAAGCAAATTCCCGCAGCATTTTCTCCTGTCATGCCGCTTTTGCGTCATGGCTTTTTTGCAAAAAGGGGGGTAATAGGTCTGCGGGATCGCGGTATATGTCGGCTTCGCTTTTTTGGGTTTGGGGCAGTGACAGCCGTCCTCCCGCCCCGCCGCCGGAGAGCCGGTCAGCCGTTGCGGCTGACCTCGGAATCGGCTCCCACGCTTCTTCATTTTCTGCACATGTATACGCCGATTCCGCGGCGCGGCGAAGCCGTGCCTGCTCTCCGGCGGCGGGGCGGGAAAGGACGACACCCGTGCGGGATACCGTCAGACAAAGACCTTGCGGGGCAGATAGAAATATTCGGCGGCGGCAACGGCGATAAGGCATATAAGCGCGGCGGGAGCCTGTCCCATCTCCTGCAGAAATGTGAAAGCAAAGCGCGCAAGGATAAATGCGCCCACACAGAAGGTGGCGTAGGAGATTACTGCGGCAAGGGTATGCAATCCGGACGCGAATTTGCGGCGGTAGACCAGAAGCTGAAAGCCGCAGAAGCAAAAGACGGCAGCGACCAGAGCGCCGAGAATTTCCGCAGTCAGGGCGATCACGGTGCTGTCGCCTGCGGATTTGACCGCCATAAAAATGCCGAAATCGATGATCAGGGAAAGAAGGTAGACCGCCGCAAAGGGCAGAATGCGAAGTTTTCCGTTCATAGATAAATACTTCTCCTGTTCAGAGTGTGGCGGCAGTGTCGCCGTCGATGCGTGCAAGCAGTTCGCCGTAGCTCTTTTCGTCGTACAGAAGATTGACGGCGCGGAGCATGGCGTTCGCCGATAAATTTGCGGGAAGCCCCGCCGTACGCAGAAAGGCGGCACGGCGGTAGGAGGCGTCGGGCGTTCCGGCAAGACGGTCGGCAAACAGATCTGCCTTGGTCAGGGAAAGGCGGGCGGGCGGCAGTGTGTCCGAAGCGTATGGGGCGAAGAGCTGGCGCAAAAGCTCCGCCTCCATGCCCTCCACGCCGAGCAGTCCCTCCTTGGACGGCGCGGCTTTGCGCCGCTCCTTTCCGTAGATCTGCGGCGTATACAGGTGAATGACAAGCTCCTGCGGCAGGATGGAATTGATGTAATTTCGGATGACCAGCCCCGCGCCGTCGGCATCGGTGAGCACTAAGAGCTTGCCTGCCGAGCGTGCGACCCGTCGGATCAGCTCCCGCTTCTCGTCGGAGCGGAAGATGCCGAAGCCGTCGGTTTGAAGAATGCTTGCCGTGAGGATGGATTCCAGCTTACAGCGGTCATATCTGCCCTCCACCAAAACGGGGTAACGGATGATCATTTTTCCCATGAAGGTTCCCTCCGTTCCGTCGTGCCGCCCCGTCTGCGCGGCGTTAAGGTGGCAAGCAGTGTCTCAAGCACGGTATACGGCTCTAAGGACGCGTTTTTCAGCTTGAGATCCGCATCGCGGCAGGCG
>CABUHM010000101.1:0-5691 GCA_902491355.1 uncultured Eubacteriales bacterium | reverse complement strand
AGGGCTTTTTTTGCTATGCCTGTTCGGTGGTGCGCTGTTTATTTCTTTCACGCTAACCTCCGTTTCCGTTGATTTGACTTGATTTGACCCTATTATACATCTTTTTTGTGCAAAAGAAAAGTACCCGACGGCAAAAAGTTTCCAAAAGAGTCAATTGCCACTTTTGGAAACCTCGTGCAAATATGTACTGCATGTGGTATACTTGTTTATACGCTATTGATGTGACATCGTTTTTTGAAGCATCCGTTATTTTTGATCTCGCGAGCCGAGGTCTGCACAGGCACAAAACAGGAAAGATGAGGAACGGCGCATGCAACACAAAAAGCACATAACACGGTGGGCGCGACTGCTGACGGCTGTATTTGCGGCGGTCACGGTGCTGTCGCTGATACCGCTGACGGCATCGGCACGGGAGAGCGGCAATGTCGTATTGCTTGAGGACTATTACGGTCTATGCGACGGCAACGCCGCAAAGGTTCCCGGGTTGAACTATCATTGCTCCGGACACGGCGACAAGATGATCGAATATTACGTGGAGGTGGAGTACGACGGGCAGTACACCGTCCCCGGCATCGTCGAAAGGGTCGGGGATAAGCTCCGCTATGTGTATACATACTATTGCCCCTCCTGCTACGGGACATGGAAGAAAGGCGCACAGTGGGACGGCGACGGTGAGGTTTATGACGACGGCTCATCCGTGGGAAACACGCTTGAGGATTACATGGAATTCGTGGCGAATAACACGGTTGCGGGCATGGCGTCCTACGGCTATTACTATCCGCCGCAAACCGACGAGGCGCATGCCCCGAAGAGAAACTACACCGTCGGTACATCGACCGTGACCGAACAGCCCGATCTGAGCGCGGTTGACGAAAACGGATGCCTTATCGGCAATTCCGGAAAGGCGCTGACGACTGTTTCCGGTAATAAGCCTGATGAAAGTGATCCTCTTGCCCACTGGGATATGCCCGGTGCGTATGCGTTTTATCAGTTCTTCTACACCGGCATGTCGAAGATGATCAATAAGCCGTCAAGTGCCGGCGATTCTGCATGGGAAACCGTGCGGGACATGACCCGCCTCTATTACATGAAGCGTCAGCAGGAGGGGCAATTGGCGGGACCCCGCATCAACCGTTCGTCCAACTGGTACGGCTACGACTATTCCATGCTCGGCGAATGGGTGGTGACCGATCTCATGGCGGAATACAAGACCGGTGAGATCTGCGGATACGTCACCTACGTGGGGCAGAAAACCGAGATCGCCGTTCCCGAAACGGTCACGATCCCGCTGTACGGCGAGGTCAAGGTCATCGGCGTGGACATTGAGGATCACAACCTAAAAAAGGTATACATCAACGACAACGTGACCTGTATCCGACGGCTCAGCTCGGTCAACCTCGAAGAAATTTCGGGGTGTAAGAATCTTGAATACATTGAAAAATACGCGTTCCAGAACGACGTATCTCTGAAAACCATCCCCGAAATGCCCGAGTTGGACTGGATCGCCATGGGCGCGTTTGAAGGGTGCGTATCGCTCCGCGACATCAAACTGCCCGACAACATGACCTTCATCGATTTCACGGCGTTCGGCTGGTACGATACCGTCCTCGGAAACTATGATATCGGCATGACCGATCAGAGCTGGGAGGATTTTCAGTATCTGAGCGATCTTGCCGACAACGACAAAATACTCGGTCTGACCCTGTACGCCAAGAAGGGCACCACGACATATGAGCTACTCGACACTCTTATCAACAAAAACGACGCGCTGACCCCCGCACTGGACGACGACGGCAATCCGTACTTCAAGTCCTACGGCGATGCCATTGTCAGGATCAGCGGCGAGGTGAAGAATTACACGTCGCACTGGAGCCTGAAGAGCAGTGGCGATTATCGGGGAGATACTGCCTCCTCCGACAAGGATGTGGACGATTCGACGGGCGGGCGGCTCGGCGAATACGGCGACGGCGAAGCATCATGGAAGCCGCGTGACCTTGTGAAAAACGGCGCCATCACGGGCGGACTGCTCCTCGGGCTGATCACAACGATCGGCATTGCGGGCTTTGAGGCTACGAAAAAGCTCGGCGATACCGTGGACGAGATCGGCTGGGGCAATCGGATCACGTACGACGAAAACGTGAACAACAACAAGCTGATCTTCGACTTTTTGGGACTGGTCGCCGAAGAGATCGAGAACATGGGCGCTGTCGGAAAGGCGGGCAAGGCGCTCATCGAGGGTGCGGACAAAATTCAGAAGTTTCTGGACGCGTATGCCGAAACGGGCGACGTATTTCAGGCGCTTGCCAAGCTCGATTTTCGCGGCATGACCTCGGATAAGATCGTGGGCGCTCTGACCGAAGCCGTCCCGGGCGTCGCCCCGTGGGATGCGGCAAGCGGCATTTTCCTCGGCAATTCGCCCATCGGCGATGCCGTGAGCATCGGCGCGAACGCGGAGCACGGTGTGGATTTCATCATTGATATGTTCCGCACCATCGGCGGAGAAGCGCAGAAGAACCCGACAGCACCGAAGGGCACGACCTACCCGGGAGTGTTCGGCGTGGACGAATTCTGCCAAAACATTGCCGACGGCGCTTACGGCGAAAACCTGAAAAACCTGGGGCTGACGGGCGATCTGCTCTTTACCCGCGGAAGCATCGGTCAGACATGGGACGGCATATACGGCGAGGACGGCATCGGCGGCTGGAATTTCGCCTACGACATCTTTAAGACCCTGGGCGAGAAGTCCGCCGACAACAACGTGGTACTGGGCGGTCTGCGGGATTGGTTCAGCCAAAAGGTTGAAAACTTCTATGCAAATCGTTGAGGAAAGGAGGAAGCCGCTGTGAATTTTACATTATCTTATCTTGAAATGAACAGGCTGGGCGAGCTTGCGGGCTTGCGTGCCAACGACATCTCCCCCATGCACGACCTTGCGCCCGTGATCGCGGAAATGCAGAAGGGCATCGATCCGCAGGTCACGGAAAAGCTGGACGAACTGCTGTCCGCGCAAAAGCTGACCGCAAACGGAGCGGTCGCACCCGAGATCTGCGGATTTCTGACGGCACTGTTCACGCCCGAAAAATGCTTCCACACGCGCATGAACGAGACGGGCGGATGCTCCGCTACCTACTATATCCCGCTTGACGGCGCGTGGGCAAGGCTGGACGCCGTGCGGGGACAGTTGCGGGTCATGCTTCCGCTCCCCGAAAGTATCGTGGACGTGTGTCTTGCCGCCGATGTGCGGGCGGCATGCACGGGCGCAAATGTGCGTCTGCTCGTCGAGCGGCGCGAAACCGACACCGTGCACGGCGCCGTGATCACCGCAGACGAAAAAGGCTATGCGTTCCTCGGCAGTATCGCGGACCAAAAGGCGCATAGCTGTACCGAATACGTGCATTCCTTTGCGAAAACCGAGGATAACATCCGATGGATCGCCGAAATGCTCTCGGGCAAGCGGGAATTCGTCCTGCCCGAGAGCGAACGGGAGGGAACGAAGCCGAGCGGCAGGCGCTCCCGCAAAAAGGCGTTGCGCGGGTTTCTGATCGCACTTGCCGTGAATGCGTGCGTCGCAGTGATTCTTGCCGTGCTGAGAGCGGTGCTGTGAGGTGAAGCGTATGAAAATGAAGCAAGTCATCTCCAACGCGTTCGACGCGATGCTCGCCTCCTATGAGGGCAAACGGTTTGTGCCAAGCCTTGTTCTGCGGCTGATCATGGCGCTTGCCTCGGCGGTCGTGACGGCGGTGTTTGCAAACACCCTGTTTTCCCGCAATTCGGTGGTCAATCAGATCTTTTCCGCGCTGTTCTTCTATTTTCTGATGCTGTCGGTCAGCAAGCTGATCACCGAGATCCGACGCGGCGGCGCGGGCAGGCGCTTTTGCGGGACGGTCTGCAATATGTTCCGTCTAAATCCTCCCGCCCTGTGGTTTTTCATCGCCGCAGTGCTCCTTTCCCTGATATTGCCGTATGCCTTTGTCTTGGCGTTCGGTCTGCTTCTCTTCTGCTCGGCGCTGTCCGAAAAGAATTCTCTGCTTCTCGGCATCAAGAACGCCGTGACCCGAGGGAAGCATCCGGAGAAAAACGGCAGGGGGCTTGCCGCGTTTGCGTGCGGACTTCTTGTGTGCGGGCTGATCATCGGCATCCTCTCGCACCTCGGTGTGCCGACCCTCTACGGCGTCATTGACGGCGCGCATGCGGAAAGCGACACCGCGCAGACAGAACACACGGGCAGGGACGACGGCAAAAAGCCCGACACACAGCCGGGCACCGACATGCCGTCCCGCGACAGTACCTCCGCGCCCGACACCGCGCCCGATACCGACGGTACAACAGATGTTACGACCGACGACAGAACGCCCGCGCCCGACGGCAGCACCGTTGTGAGCGGGGACACCGACATCACGGAAGCCGCGCAGATCCTGACCGATCGGCTCATTGCATATGCGGGCAGTGATCGGCAGTCCCTTGCGGGGCTGTTCCGCAACACCGATGCGTCGGTCATCGATCAGTATTACAACGCCTCCCTCGACGCTTTTCGTGAGTACGACCACTGCCTGATCGCCGTCGCGGCGCAGGATTATGAATCGGTATGGTTCACGGCGCTGTATTACCGCATTCCCGAGGGATATCCTGCGGAGAGGGAAGATACGGTCTATCTCTCCACCATCATGACCCGCGCGGACGACGGCTGGAAGCTCGAATGGAATGAGGACGTTCAATCCCGTCTGATCGGTGACTACACTGACGCAGGCTTGACATACGGCGGGCGCGAAGCCATGAACGAGGGCTGTGCATGGGCGAAATTCTTCATCCCGTTCGACCTGTACACCGCCATGATCTACTATGACAACGCCGTGATGTGCAAGGCGACCGAGATGTACATAGACCGCGACGGCAATTTGCAGATCACCCTCTACATCTCCAACGGTACGGACAGCGACATCGCAATGAACGGTGTCGATATCACGCTGACGGACGGCGGCGCGACCCTCTTCTCCTGCCACTTTGACTTTGATCTGTATGTGGATCGGAGAAATGTGTCCGTCTATAATCTGACCGTTCCCGCAGAGGAGCTGGACTTTGACACATGGAGCCGCCCGATCATTGACCGATTCTCCTTCACCTATGAGGAATCGGAATATTGAGCGAGGCACTTTCGCGGGCGAGCAATCCTGTTTTCGCGGCACGTCGGATCATGCAGATTCGATGTGCCGCGCTTTTTTGCGCATATTTCGGGCACATTCTGCCGACAGACCTTTGCCGGGGAGAGGTCCCGCGCGGAAAAAATTGCAAAACTGCCGCAAATCTATTGAAAAGAACACGCGGGTATGGTATACTGAGTATGTATGGGCGTGCACCGAGACTACCGTTCGCGCCGCCCGAACTGTTAGGAGGCGATTTTCTTTGGCGAAAACCAAAATCATGCTTTTGGGGGACTCCATCCGACTGGGTTATCAGGATAAGGTACGGGAATTCCTCGGCGACGGCTTCGAGGTCTATGCACCCGAGGACAACTGTCGCTTCGTCCGCTATGCCATGTTCTGCCTGCCGGATTATCTGCGCGCCTGCCCCGATCCCGCAGTGATCCACTGGAACAACGGTCTGTGGGATATGCAGCACCGCTTCGGAGACGGTCAGCCCTTTACTGCGCCTCTTCGCTACATTGAGGATCTGGAAAAGATGGCGGGACTGCTG
>CABUHM010000100.1:0-5697 GCA_902491355.1 uncultured Eubacteriales bacterium | reverse complement strand
CGTTATATCGACGTGATCAACAACTACGACTACGATTTCTGGTTCATGGACAGCGTCAATGAGATCTGGTCGCACCACGGCGAGGCGGGCAATCCCTACGAGCAAAGAAAGTACCGTCTGGAGGGCTATCTGTTCCCCGATACCTACTACTTCTTCTCGGATTCCAACGAGGAAACCGTGGTCTACAAGTTGCTTCTGCGTTTCAGTCAGCTCTTTACACAAGAGCTTCGCGACCGTTGTACCGAACTGAATTATTCGGTTGACCAAATCGTAACGCTGGCTTCCATCGTTCAGGCGGAGGCAAAGTATGAGGCGGAATATAAGACCATTTCTTCGGTTTTCTGGAACCGTCTCAACAATCCGAACTACGAAACCGTGGGCAAACTGGACAGTGATGCCACTGTACAATATATCTTCGACGAGCATAAGACCGATCTGACCCAAGAGGATACCGCCATCGACAATCCCTATAACACCTATGTCTACAAGGGACTGCCGCCGAGCGCCATCTGTAATCCGTGCTACAGCGCTATCCTGCGCGCCATGTATCCCGCCTCCACAAATTACTACTACTTTGCCTCTTTGCAACCACGTACCAACAGCACGTGCAAAACAAGCTCAAAGCATTGTCATAATTACGAAAGCAAAGCGAAGCAACGCAATGCGAGACAATGTGAGGCAAGTCAAATAAAGCGAATCAAGGTAAATAATGCGGAAATCGTCTCCGCATAACATCATTACAAACGGGCAACTCGCATGTGCGGCTTGCCCGTTTTCGCATAGTCTCGGAAAGTGCGGCACAGACTTCGCGCCCGCGTCGTACAGGCGCGGCAAGCCGCGCCTGTTTCGCGGATCGGCGGCGATAAAACTGCGAGTTTACGCAAAAACATCAAGCCGCCGATCCGTCGGGCTTAGCATGTACTTCCTCCCGCATTCCTGCAAAATCGAAAGCACCGTCCGTGCAATTTTCCAATTCCTCGAACAGCTTTGCCGACAGCTCCCTTTACGCAAAGGATCCTTGGTACCTTGGATTTTGTCTGTACAAACGGATGAGGAGCGGATAACCGGCAGTCGCTCGCTCTTTCGGCTCAGCACAAATCAGAACAAACGCAAATTTGAAACATGAAACACCAACGAAACCATACCCACACAAAAAACTCCGCACCCGTTAAAGGTGCGAAGTTTTTATATGAAATCAATTTCCGTAAATGAAACGGGCAAACAAGGCAAAGCTCAGTTTTTGCCCCACGGGTCAATTTCTTCACCCGCCATGAAGCGGTTGGTATCGTTGATCACCTTTTCCACGCCGTCGCGCAGGCAGGTAAATTCGCCGACACCGTTTACGGTGAAATAACAGCGTCTGGTGGAGTATCCGTAGAAGCGATAGACCAGCTCGGTATTATCTCGCTTTTTGATGGTCAGAGTCAGGAGCAGATCGTCGGTCGACGGATTCTCGGCATATTCCTCACGGTCGATCACAAGTATGGTATTATACAAACGGCGGAAATTTTTCAATTCATCTCCGGTATATATCCTGCCTGTGGAGCGCACCTGCATCTGAAGCTCTTGATCGGTGCCGGTCAGGGAGAACACTTCGTTCACCGTCGGCGATTCGATCGTAATGGAGGAAATCAGGTTAATGTTGAGGCTCAGCGTTACCTGCGACACATATTCGAGCAGATCCCAGTCCAAAAACGCGAAGGTCTCGCCCTTGCACTGCGCCACGATGCCGAAGCGCGGAGAATAGCAGTTGTAGGTGCCGTCTTCATTTTTCGCGCTGAAATACAGGGTATTTTCCGCTTTTCCGTATACATAGTGAAGCACATATATATACTGTCCTTCTCCGACGCCGTACTTTTGCAGAACCTCATCGGGCACTGCGTTTCCGTCACGGGAAAAATCCAGCGCGGACATGCCGTAGGGCGTGCAGAGCGCCTGCAGAATGGCGGAATAATTGGTATCGTTGACCGTGTACGCGGCGGGAACGGTCATTTCATAAATGGTGCTCTTCTGCTCCCGCGCCGCTTCGTCAAGATAGCGAATTGCTGTCACGGTCTCGCCGTTACGCTTGAGGTAGAAATCGTCTACCTTATAATAGTCGTCGGTGCTCATGGCGGTTGCAAGAATGGGAGAAACAAACGAGGTCACGTTCGCCATCACCGTTCCCGCATAGGAGGAACGCGCGATGTATACCGCATCCCTTCCCGCATAGCGCACATAACGATATGAACTGCCCGGCACCTGCGCGCCGATGAGCACCGTATGAGTGTTGCCCTGCAGTGTGGTTAGGGTATAGGACGCACTCAAGCTCGCATCATCCAAGCCATAAAGGGAAAAATCCGTGCAGTGATCCTCCACGCGCCGATTCACAATGGCGTAGCCCGCGTCGGACATGAGGGAAACGAGGGACATCTCCGAATACGGGATAGAGGGATTGCCCTCCAAATAGAAATCGTCCTTTGCGGCATCGTACACAAAGGCATACGAGCCGAATTCGTTGGTGACATCCAGTCGGGACACCGAGCTTTTCTGCAGATGCTCAAACATCAGAAGCGTTCCGTCGGCGGTCAGATTGACGCCGTCCCGCGTGAAGGTCACCGTGCCGCCGCTTTCCAGAATCTCGCCCGAAAGCAGGGGAATCGGCTCTTTTTGCGAATCCGAGTCGTCGTCGGTCTGTCGGCTGACTATGGCATAGGTAACGCCCAGACCCACGCAAAGCAGAACCAGCAGTGCGATGAGCGCGATACTGCGCACCGATTTACTTTTCGTTTTCGTCATAGCGTTTTCTCCGAACATACACAACGGCGCCCACGGCGATCACCGCGGCGGGAAGCACGGCGGTGAGGCAGACCGTCCACACGCGTGCCTGCGTATTGGTCACCACAAGGCTCTTATCCTCGAACAAGCGAAGGTCGATATCGGCGGGAACGACCTCCTTGCCCATCACCTTCATGATGGCATAGAGTACGTCCGCATTGCCGAAGGCGTTGGAGGAAAGGAATTCCTCCGCGCAGAAATCCGGGGTGCCGCAAACGGTGAGATAGGTGTAATGCGGCTCATTGTCGATATAAATGGAGTCTTGCGAAAAGACCATGAGATCAAACTCGCCCGTGCCGCGCGATTCCGCGGTGGAAAGAGACAGCGCCTCCGATGTGGAATAGGACTTGAGAATGGTGGAAACCTTGCGCACCGACTGATCGATGCTCTTGGTATCCCACAGAGTATTGATCGGCATTGCATAATGCACGATGGTCTTGGGGATGGTTTCCAGCTCACGCATGGGCTTGGTGATGGAAGCGCCCAGACCCTCGGTCTCATACTGCGCGACCAGAGAATAGCCGTCAACCGACACCGAATTCGAGGTATCGCGGATCACGGTATCACCGAGCGCAATGCCCCAGTCGGCAAGCAACTCCCGCAGATTGCGGAAATCCTGCTCTGCGGCGGCAGTGGGATCCATGAAGAGCATCACATTTCCCTGCCCGTCCATGAAATCGTCAACCTTGTCCATTTCGTTGACCTCGGTCAGCGCGCCGTTTGCCTCATATGCGCCGATGAAATCGTATTTCGGACCGTTGATGATCATGACCTTGGCGTCCGAATCCAGCGTCTCCTTTGACAGATCGATGGTGCGGACATCGTAGCCCGCCTCGGAAAAAAGCTTCCAGAGGGACGAGCTTTCGGTGGTCTCACCGTGACCTACCGTAAAATAGGCGACGGGCGTACTCTTCGCCGTCATCTGAAGAATGGTCGAGGTGATTTTATACTCGGCGTTCATGGCGATCAGTTCGTTTGTCTGGCTGTCGGAATAGAAGAACGCCTGCAACCGGAACACGCGAAAATCCGACCCGTTTTCGATGATCACATTCTGCTTTCCGAGCTGGGTCGCGGCGGTGGTGCGGTACCGATCCACCTGCTGAGGGTGCGCCTCCATATCGATGAAATCGACGGTGACAAAACCAAACTGCTGAGAGAAATTCATGGCGCACTGGTACACAAGATTGGAATAGTAGGACTCGGTCACGCGGTCACGATCCTGCAAAAAGATGATGCGGATCTGCGTATCGGTGTTTTCCAGGGGAGTGAGCAGTGCGACCGAGGTCTCGGAAACGCCGTACAACCGCTCAGGGGTCATATCGACGTACCAGGAATACTTCTGACACAGCGCCGTAAATGCGAGGTTGACCAGAACGGCGAACACGATAACGGCGGCAGTCAGTCCTGCGGCAATGGAGCCGTATTTGAACTTCTTATTTGCAAACAAGCCTTTTTTCATGTTTTTCATAAAGTGCCTCCTCACGCCCAACGACGCTTTTCATATACCCGAACCGTGAGGAAGAGAAACACGCCCATCACACAGGCATAATACAGCAAAGCCGCAAAATCGAAAATTCCGTAGGTAAAGTTGATAAATCGGGTGTGCACGGACAGGAACTTGATCAGCTCCCGCAGGGGCGCTATGCCGACGAACTGGGTCAGGAGGCTGATCACGGTCAGCATCAGAAGCACGGCAATGGTCACGACCGCCGCCGTGATCTGGTTCTCGGTCAGCGAGGAAATGAATATGCCGATGGCGATGAACGCACCGCCCAGCAGAAGAATCGCAATGGAATAGCCGAGCATCGTGGTGCCGACATCGGTAGTCACAAGCTCGTCCGCATTGGAATACAGTCCGATGATGGTATAGTAAAAGCACGTAACGAGATACGTCAGGGTAAATACCGAATACGCCGCCAGAAATTTCGCCATCACCATGCCCGACAGGCTGACGGGGGACGTGAGAAGCAACTGCTCGGTTCTCTGCTTCTTTTCTTCGCTGAAGGAGCGCATGGTCAGAACGGGGAGCAGAACGGTCATGACATAGATGAGCATTTTATAGTAGCCCGGCAGATCGGATGTCGAGCCGTCCAGCGCATTCTGCACGGTATAAAGGCAGAACAAAAATCCGCTGATCGCCAGAAAAGAGGCAATATAGATATACCCCGAGGGGGTTGTGAAATAGGAGCGCAGCTCCTTTTTATAGATCGCAAACACGGTCAAGCCTCCTTTTTGCCGTCATCGGCAGACTTCACACGGACGCGCCGCTTCGGACGCGCAGTGTCTGTACTCTTGACCAGAGAGAGGAACACATCCTCAAAATTGACGCCCATCGCCTGCATGCCCACGATCGGCCAGTCATTTTTGGACATGGCATAGAACAGGGGCTTGCGGATATCCACGCCTGCCTCGCTCTCCACGGAAAATGCGACGCTGTCCATTTCCTTTTCGGGCAGGGACTGCACAAAGGTCACGCCGTTGAGGGAACGGATGGCGGCGAGCACCGCCTTTTCGGGTCCCGCAACGCGGACGGTCACACGGCGCCTGCCCTGAGACTGCGCAGCGATCTCCTCGGTGCGGGCATCGGCGATGACCTTCCCCGCCTTAAGAATGATCACACGGTCGCACACCGCCTGCACCTCGGACAGCACATGGGAGGAAAGGATCACGGCATGGTCGCGTCCGAGCATGCGGATTAGGTTTCGCACCTCGACCACCTCGACCGGATCGAGACCTGCGGTCGGCTCGTCCAGAATGATGACCGGCGGATTGTTGATAAGTGCCTGCGCCAGACCCACACGCTGACGGAGTCCCTTACTCAGCTTGCCGATGAGACGATTTCGGATGTCCGAAATGCGAACGACCTCACAGATCTCCTCC
>CABUHM010000099.1:0-5706 GCA_902491355.1 uncultured Eubacteriales bacterium | reverse complement strand
CGTGTGCGTTGTTTTCGTAAATATCGAACACGATGAGCAGCTTCGGATCGTGCTGTGCGATCTGTCGGCACAGCTCACTGCCGATGGAGCCGCCGCCTCCGGTCACCAAAATGACCTTGCCCGTGATGGAGCGGAAAATCTCGTCCATGTTGACCTTCACGGGATCGCGTCCGAGCAGATCCTCCACCGCAACATCCCGCATGGAGCTTGCCGAAACGATCTCGGCAATGCCGGGCAGGCATTTGAGCTTACAGTTTGTCTCTTTGCAGATATCCAGTATATCTCTCCGCTGCTCGGCAGTCGCGCTGGGCATGGTGAGATAGATTTTTTCAATTTTGAATTTATCGACGTTTAGGAGAATCTCTTCTCTGCCGCCTACGATCGGGACACCGTCGAGATAGCGTCCCTGCTTGTTCGGATCGTCGTCAATGATACAGCAGACGTATTCATTGATCTCATTGGCATTTTTGAGATCCTTTAAGATCATCTGTCCCGCACATCCCGCGCCGATGAGCATGACGCGGCTTGCGGCGGCAATTTGCGCCTGTTTTTCCCGCTTGCGCCGTTCTGCGGAGAAAAAGCGGTAGGAAAAGCGCGCAAAGGATATCAGCAGAAACTGAATTGCCGTGCCGATAACATAATAGGAAATGGGCATACGAGCAAAGCACAGAGTGATGATTGTGGTATGCAGAACGGCGAGGACGACCGAAGCGTAAATGACCCGTTTCAGCTCCTCCACGCTGGCAAACTGCCAGATGCTTTGATAGAGGCGGAAAATCTGAAAGACTGCGATGCTGAGAATTGCATAAATGGGAGCAAATTTGAGCCACGGGATCAGATAACCTGCGGGGATCTCGGAGAATTCACAGTCGAATCTCAGCCACAACGCAAGAAAGAAGGCAGCTGTGACGGCAAGCATGTCGTACAGCATCATCAGGATATCCTTGAGATGCAGACGACCGAAGTCCGTCCAAAATGCCTTCAATTTGCTTTTTGACTCCGCATTCGCAGAGCCTGTTATCTTCTTGTCCATACTGTCTTCTCCCCTGTAAATTGCTCAGTTCTTTCCGGCGAGAAGTGAGTTCGGTCCTCCTACGCATCAAGAGAGACTTTTGCTGATATGAAATCGAAAATAGGCACTGTATGTCAAAGCGCAGAACAAACGGATCGTGCGCTACCGAACCACTGTGGGAGGAGGTGTCTCAGCCCTCTTGACCTTCAGTCTTGGTTCTGCCCGTCCTTTGGGACGTAGAACAGATTGACCACGGTCTTTTTGATGAAATCCTCATCGGGATAATATTCCACAAATTCTTCGCCGTATTTGATCTCGCCCTCAAGGGTCGTGATGCCCGTAAAATCGTAACTTTCAAACTTTTCCACGAGCTTCTGCATCTTGTGATCGGACGAATCATAGACCACGTAATCGTCCATGGTATCCACCAGCTTGATCACGAAGCCGTCGTCGGCGTTGATGCAGTCGATGGTCTGCCGATAGAGCGCGTCGATATACTGACGCTGACGCTCCATACGGTTGGTGTTTGTGGCATCCTCCAAACCGTAGCGTGTGCGGACATAGCAAAGCGCCTGTTCGCCCTTAAGACGAATCGTTTCGCCCTTGACCAAGGTATCGTCAATGCCGGTGAAATCGTCCAGCACGGTAAGCTTCACGCCGCCGACCAGATCGTTCATGGCGGGAACCGAATCCATGGTGAAGGAGATGTAGTGATTGACCGAAATGCCGAGCAGAAGATCCTCCACGCTGTCCTTGGTGTTGCGGCAGCTGACCTCACGCCCGTTGCCGTAGGTATGCGCTAAGGCGATCTGCTTTTTCACGGTGTCGATGCGCTCGCCGCTCACGCCCAGAATATCCACGTTTGCCATGGTGTCACGGTTGATCTGGATGGCACTGCACTGCTTTTTGTCATTGTCGAACACAAACAGCATCAGAAAGTCCGCCTGCTTGTCGTTCATGTAGGAGTCCGATGTGGAGGCGCCGTTGAATTTGTCCAAGCCGAGCACAAGGAAGGTTTCGATGTTTCCGTTTTTGACGTACTCTCTGCCCTCATAGGTCAGCGTGCCGTTATCCTCCGTTTCGGTGTGCGGGTACTTTGCGTGCCGGCGTTCCCACACCTCCAAAAAAGCCAAAGCGGCGGCTACGAGAAATACAAACGCAAGCGCAATTGTGACATACTTCAAATAACGTTTTTTCGTTTTCATATTTCTCATAACCGCCCTCTCATGGTGTGATGGAATCAGACCTTATTTTTCTTTCTCTTGATGACGACAAAGACAAGCGCTGCAGCGGAGACCGCCATCACGGCGATATAAACGGGGAGCAGACCGTTGTCGGTATCGTTGGTCTGGGGGTGATCGGAGTTATTGCCGGCGTTTACCACAACGGCAAAGGGAGAGAAGGAATCGACCGTGAACTTCAGCTCGGTGCCGTTGTTGATCACTTCGGTATCGGTGAGCAGCTCCCACGTGCCGTCTGCCTTCATATGAAGCAGACCGACGAAGCGGTTCAGCAGATCGGTACTCAGTACAACATCAAAGTTGTGGTGATTCTCATGTCCGACGCAGTCGGTTTCGTGAATGTCGAACAGGGTGCTGACTGCAAGATCGGTGCCGGCGATATTCTTGCTTGTTGCGAGCTTTGCCAGATCGGCGTTCAGCGTGGATAAGTCCTCGCTGTTGAGGATCTGTGTGTATGCCTTTTCGAGCATAGCGCGGAGATCGTCGGGCAGGGTGTCCTTCTTGGACAGAGGGGTGATGGTGATTTTTGCGGTGCACGCATCATTGCTCGGCTTAAAGGAGACCAGATCGGGTGCTTCCTTTGCGTAGGGACTGGAGTAGAATCCGCCGGGGTCAGCCGCGATATTCACGCTCATACCCACTGCCAGAATGACTGTCATCAAAAGTGCCAATGCTCTTTTCATTTGGAATTCATCCTTTCCGTAATCATTTGTAATGAATTTATGATTCTGAATTGAAATCAGCAAGCGCGGCATAGCCGAACTCACTCATTTGACTGAGAAATGCGTCGCCGAGCTTCTTTTGAATGATCTGCGCCGCGTGTCCGATCTTCGGGGGTCTCGATGTCAGGTTATGACAGTCCGAGCCGAGGAAGTGGATGTTGCCCTGTCGGAGCAGGGTGAATGCTTTATGCCTTGTGGCAAGGGATACAAAGAAATCAGCGTTTGACTGGATCAGAAGATCACTGTCGAAGATCCGTTCCCATACGGATCGGTGCTGCAACTTCAGGTATCGCTCCACGTGCGCCAGCATGATACGGACGTTGCCTCTTGCGGCAAGCTCCGCCAATTCGCGGACCGTATATTCCGTCCATTCATAAAACGGCATTTCCAGAAGAAGCAGTCGGCTGTCGCCGATGCGGAGTTTTTCCAGCTCCACCATACGGCTGATGCCCTGATAGTAGCGAACCTCGGCACCGAGAAGAATGCACGGGGCATCTGTGGGAAGCTGTGCCTGCAACTGCGTAAAGGAGGCTTGCCGACGTTCCAAAAACGCTTCCGCCGATTCGTCGTTCGCATAGAAGTGCGGGGTCGCCGCAACGGTATCAATCCCCTGCGACATCTGCATGCGGAGGAGGGAGAGGCTTTCCGCAGTGTCGCGGCTGCCGTCGTCCATGCCGGGTAATATGTGGCTATGCCAGTCTATCACTTTTCCGTCCCCTTCGGGGTATCGGATTTTGCCTCGCCGTCGGAGTAATACTTGTAATACTTATACTTTTTGTATCTGTTGTAGGAGCTGCCGCTCGATCTTGCGCCGTTCATGACGCATCCGAGCACATTCACATTGGAAAGTCTGAGCTGACGGAAGCAACGCTCCAGTTCCTTTTTCTCGGTATATTCTTCGCGGATGATCACGATCATGCCCGAGATCAGGCTTGAAATGGAAACGGCATCCGATACCAGGTTGACGGGGGGCAGGTCGATGATGATATAATCGAAATGCTCACGCAGTTGCTTGAGGATATTCTCCATTCTGCTCGATCCGAGAAGCTCGGAGGGGTTCGGCGGAATGTCGCCGGACGGCAGGATGAACCAGTTTCGGAGCACGTGCGACTGAAACTCGGACATCTGCGCGCCCTGACCGCGCAGCAGGTCGGTCAGACCGGGAGCGCTTTTCATTTCCAGCTTTTTGGCAATGGACGGAAGTCTCAGATCGGCATCGATCAGGAGCACACGGCTTCCTTTTTCCGCAAATACGTAGGAAAGATTGATCGCTGTGGTGCTTTTGCCCTCGCCGCGCATGGAGCTGGTAACGCCGATCACGGGGCACTTTTCATTTTCGGGAAGCGTGAAATCGAGGTTGGCACGGATCAGCTTATACTGTTCCGTCGCCGTAAATTCGAGGTTTTTATGCAGGGTCTTTTTTGCATCCTGACTTCCCGACATGAATTGACTGCGTTTGTCTTTTTTTTCAAACAGTCCCATTCTCATCAACCGTCCTTTCTTCCGCTGCCCGCACTGTTGCTTTGCTTGCGGGAGTAGTAGCCGTACGCCTTGTTTCCGGTGTTCAGAAGGTTGGGAACCTTACCGAGGATGGGATAGTTATATGTTTTGAGGACGTAATCCTCGTCGTGAATGGTATCGTCCATCAATGCGATGACGGTCAGCGCGGCTACGGAAATCACAATGCCGAGCACAAGACCGATTGCGGTATAACGCGTGATGCTGGGTGCGACCTTGGTCATTTCGGGGATCGCGGAATCGACCACCTCCATGGAAGCGCCGTCAACAATCTCGGAAATGCGGGTGGGGAGCACCTCGGCAATGGTATTTGCGATCTTGCTTGCTTCATACGGGTCATGTGCGGTGACGGTCACGAGCATGATCTCGGTCTGATTGGAGGGCGCGTATGAGATCATGCCCGAAATGTCCTTCCATGTATAATCCACGCCTGCTTTATTGATGATCCTCTCGAGCGTACTGCGGCTGTTCAGAATTTCGCCGTAGGTACGTACCAGGCTCTGCGCGGCGGACAACTCCGAGGCGCTGATGCTGAAGCTGGTGCTTCCGAGCGAAAACGAGGTGTTGTTTACATACAACTTAATATGAGAGGAATACGTGGGGGCAATGGCAAACGAAGCGACCGAAAAACCGACTACAGCAGCCAAAAGTCCGCTCAGCACGATAATCCATGCACGGTGCCACAGGGACTTGAGGATATGCATGATGTCTATGGTGTAATAGTCCTTGGACGTGTTTTCCTGCTTTTCCATTCGCTTTTATACTCCTTGAATTGCTGCCCCGCGCTTCGTTTTTTCGCCTCGGAAGAATCGATTACCAATATACAGGTACAACAATTTTATTTATGATCCATTCTATCACAACTTTGATGAATTTGCAATAGTTATATGTAAAAAATTTTAAATTGTCATAAAACGGAAAAAGGGCAGGGGCGGCGGCAACAGAGGTTGTTCAAAATGTTTAACGGATGGCATTTTGGCGCATCGGCGCGTTTGCGCGGGCTTCACGGCTGTAACGGCTTATCCTCAGAACCAAATCAAAAACACGTGGTACCAATAAGGCCATATATAATGTTCCGCCGTTCCTGCTCCCGACCACAAAATACTTTCTAACCCACCGGTATGATGCCAACCGTCAGTCATCTTGCGGAATGTCAACCTTTCGCCTATTTTGTATTCTCCGGCTTCTCCTCTGCTAAGTGTGTTTACGTAAT
>CABUHM010000098.1:0-5708 GCA_902491355.1 uncultured Eubacteriales bacterium | reverse complement strand
TATCGGCGCGCAGTGCAACCGTTTTCCCCGGGAAAGCGCCCGCAAGCTCGGCAGAGAACGCCGTGGTCTGATATCCCCTGCACGGCAGTCCCGCCTGCCGCATTTCGGTCATGAGACGGCGCGCCGTTGCAAATTCGCGGTTTCCCGTTTCGGGACATTGATGCAGATCGCGGCGCAACCCCATGATCCTTTCCGCCATACAGCGTGCCTCATATAAAAAATCGGGCATGCTCTCGTCCTCCCCGTAAGTCATGCAAAAATTGTGCCATTCGCTCCGTTCCCTCGCGCAGATCGGCGTCGGACGCGCAGACGCTGATGCGGATGTGACGGTCCGAGCCGAAGCACAAGCCCGGTACTGCCGCCACACCCGCCTCCGCGATCATTCGGGTGCAGAATTCGGCGGACGTCATGCCGAATTCCGAAACATCAGCAAACACGTAAAAGCCGCCCTGCGGAGGCACCGCCGGCAAGCCCATATCGCGAAGTCGGGCAAGGACATATGCCTGCCGCTCCGCGCACCGTTGACGAAAAGGCAACGGATCGACGGTCAGCGCATATGCCGCCGCCCGCTCAAAGGGTGCGGGAACGGACACCGTGCTGTACTGGTGGATCAGCGCGGGCGACTGCCGCACGGACGCGTCGCACATCAGGTATCCGAGCCGCCAGCCTGTCATGGCAAACGTTTTGGAAAAGCTCTGTGCCACAAGAACGCGGTCACGCAGATCTGTATACTCCGCAATACTGCGGTACGCCGCCGTATCGCATAACTCGCGGTAGACCTCATCGGAAATGACGAAGATCGGTTTGTCGGACACGGCTCTGCGCACCGCCTCCAGACTGTCCTCGCCGTACACACAGCCCGTGGGATTGTTGGGCGAATTGAGAATGATCGCCTTGGTGCGGGGCGTGATCCGCACTTCGAGCGCCGCCGCATCGATCCGGAATTCGGTTTCCGACGTATCCAGCGGCACGAACACGGCACGGCATAGCCGTATGATCTGTTCATAGAGGACGAATGCGGGAGTCGGGACGATGACCTCGTCCCCGGGATTGAGGATGCCGCACAGCGCGGCGAACAGAGCGCCGGTCGCGCCCGCCGTCATCACGATCTCATCGGGCGCGTAGCGAAGTCCGTGCCGCTCCCGCTCATAGTCCGAGACGGCGCGGCGCAGATAAGCACTGCCCGCATTCTCGATATAATGGGTCTCGCCGTTTTGCAGTGCCTCGGTCACACGGTCGCAGATCTCGGGGGATGTGGCGCAGTCAGGCTCGCCGAGGGTCAGGAGGATGCACCCCTGTTTGCGGCGCGCCAATGCGGTATATTCCCGAATCGAACCGGACGAAAGTGCGTACAGTGCGGTGTTCAGGCGTTCCCGCATTGTACGTTCCGTGTCCCCGCGCCTCACAGACTGCGCAGTGCATCCTGCAATGCGGTTTTCTGCGCGGTCTGCTCATCGCGGTATTTCACGATCTTCGCGGGACAGCCTGCCACCACCGCCCTCGGCGGCACATCGGAAATGACCACAGCGCCCGCCGCCGCCACTGCGCCCTCGCCCACACGAACGCCCTCGATGATCACGGCGTTAGCGCCCACAAGCACGTGATCCTCTATGACCACGGGACGGGTGCACGCAGGCTCTATGACGCCCGCCAGCACTGCGCCCGCGCCGATATGACAGTACCTTCCCACCTTTGCCCTGCCGCCGAGCACCGCGCCCATATCGATCATGCTTCCCTCCCCCACGCATGCACCCACATTCAGGATCGCGCCCATCATGATCACCGCATTTTTTCCGATCGTGACCGTGTCCCGTATGATCGCGCCCGGCTCGATACGCGCGGGAAGGTCCTTGATATCCAAAAGGGGGACAGCGGAATTGCGCATATGGTTTTCGATCACGATATCGGCGATCCTGTCCGCGTTTTCCCGCAGAATGGGCGCAAGCTCTCTCCAGTCCCCGAATACGATCTTATCCCCCGTGCCGAACACACGGGACGTTCCGTAGTCAACGGGACTCATCTCACGCACATACAGCTTTACCGGCGTCCTTTTTTCTGACGTTGCAATGGTTCGGATCATTTCCTCCGTGGTCATATATCAACCTTTCGCGCATGGCTACGGCGCAACCGTCCCGCCGCGCACGATCTCCTTTCTCCGTTCGAAATACAGGTCGTTGGTATGCAAGATCATGTTGATTTTCTGGGTTTGCACAGACTTCGCACCCCGCGTCGGGGCGCGCGCGGCTTGCCGCGCGCGTGAGGGGATCGGCGGCGGTATCACAAGATCGGTCGTACAGACAAACTCTGCCGCCGATCCCCGTCCGTGCCGCCGTCCGTTTGGACGGCAGCACCCGACGCGGGGCTTCGTATGTACCTCATTCCCGCATTTCGACAATCACCGAATTCACCGATCCGACAGTATATCGCTCATACCGTATAACCCCGCACGCTTGCAGACAAGAAATGAGGCGGCACACAACGCACCCTCGGCAAATAAGGTGCGATCCTTTGCCTCATGCCGCAGGGTGAGCACCTGATTCTGGGTAGCAATGATGACCTCATGCGTTCCCACCTCATTGCCGGCGCGGATGGAGTGAATTCCGATCTCGTTCGGCTCACGCCGTCCGTCCTCATGCCTGCCCACACGCAGAATACCGTCGCGCCGCACCTCATGCAGAGCGTCGGCTAACATGATCGCCGTTCCGCTCGGCGCGTCCAGCTTGCGGTTATGATGCATTTCGACGATCTCGATATCAGCATCCGGAAACGCCGATGCCGCTTCCCGCGAAAGGCGGACAAGCATGGCAATCCCCACCGACATATTCGCCGAATAGAAAACGGGAATGTGATGCGCGGCATCGGCAATGAGCTTTCGCTCGGCATCGGTATGTCCCGTGGTGGCGATCACGCAGGGCAGAGAGCGCGCCACACAGAAATCGGCCAGCGCACCGACTGCGTCATGATTGGAGAAATCGATCACCACATCCGCCGCGACCGTACACGCAAACAGATCGGACACCACAGGACAGTCCTCGGCTAAAATATGCTCGGCATCGGGGCAGACGCCGCACACCACGGTATCGGACGCCTGTTTGCGGATGAGATCGGTCACGATCTGCCCCATGTGACCGGAATAGCCGTTTACGATCACTCTCATTGTTTGTACCTCACATCCTACCTTATCCCATCTTATTGTAAAGGCGGGCGGAATATGTCCCGCCCGCAACATAGAAATTGACGGCTGTTCCCTGCCGAAAAGCTCGGAACAACCGTCATATATCAAAATCCTGTATGTGAATGCGGACGCTCACTTCGTCCGCTTTTCTTCCTCGATCCGATCCATGCCGCGGCAGATCGCCTCCGCCTTGCACGACCAGTCGTTCTGCGCACCCTCTTCGTGCAGGAGCGAAAGATAGTCCGCATCCTGACGGAGCGCCAGCGCGCGCTCCAGCGCCGCAAGGAAGGAATCGTGATTCTCCCCGATGAGCACGGAATGGTATTTTCTGCATTCGTCCATATCGGTGGTCACGATGGGACGCCCCAGTGCCATGTACTCAAACAGCTTGAGGGGCGAGGTGGCGCGGGTGATATCGTTGATCACGAACGGGATGGTCAGAACATCCATCTGCGCGCCGTAATTCTTCAAAACCGAATAATCGCGCGAGCCGAGGAAGTGAACATTCGGCAGAGCGTCGATGCCCGAATCGTCGTAGGACGCATCGTATTTGACGCCGAGCAGGACGATGCTGTACTTGTCCGTAGCGTCGAGCTTTCGGATCAGCTCATAGTCGAACCAGGAAGCCAACGCGCCGTAGTAGCCCACAATGGGCTTGCCGAGCTTTTTCACCGCCGCGAACGCCTCATCCGGCACAAAATCGGAATCAAGCCGGGAAAAGAAGGTGAAATCCACCCCGTTCGACGCTTCAACCACATTCACACTGCCGCGCCGCGTCGCAACATCGCGCATCAGCGCGTCGGCTGTCACCACCATGAGCACATGTTCGGTGTCCTGCATGGCAAATTCGTACTTGTCGCGAATGTTCACGGGCAGGTTCTGCGTACCCGAGAGAACCGGACTGATATCGTCGATGTATTCGTATAAAACATGATATCCGTTGCGGATATAATTCTTCACGGTATCAACGGACAGCGTCCAGTCGGTGGAGTAAAACTGCAGATAGCGCGGTTTTTCGCAGTCGCGGAGCACGGTATGAAGCAGACGCACGAACAGGGTGTTCTTGAAATTGACAAGGTACAGACCCTCCCGCACCGAGGAAATTGCGCGCACACGGTCGGTCATAGGCGACACCTCATAAAACACAAGACACCCACGGCGGGAAAGCTCGCGGGAAATATGCTGAGGACGCTGAAAGAGCGGAACATTCCACCCAAACGACGAGCGCCACATCACCACGCGGGAATAGGACGGATCCTCGAGAAGCCCGCGAAGCATCTCACGGTATTTTTTACGGTGAAAAAGATAGTCGAACCAGTCTGCAACGCCCGCGACCGCCCGAAGCTCCGAGGCGATAAAACGCGCGATCTTTTTTACGGTCGTCCGAAATCCATACTTTCCGTACACCGTCCTGAGCTTTGATAACATCATAAAACGACTCCCTGCGGCGAACCGTTGCCGCCGCCAAATCCCTTTGCCCACCGATGAGAATTTCTCAGCGGGTCATCCATGCTTTACGGGGGTGAGACAGTCTGCCACCGCCTGTGCCTTTCGCTCCCATGTGTTTTCGTCGGCTTCCTGCCGCAAAAGCGCCTGATACGTCGGATCGGCGGCACATGACACCGCATGCCCGATCTTCTCGGAGAAATCCACAGCCCCGTCCGCAATGAGGACGGAACGGTACTTTTCGCACTCTGGCAAACGGGTGGTCACAATGGGCTTGCCCGCCGCCATATACTCAAACAGCTTCACGGGTGAGGTCGCAAGCGTAATTTCGTTGATATGAAACGGAATGGTGCACACGTCAAAAAAGTGAACATAGTCCGGAAGCTGTGCATAATCCTTCCTGCCGAGATAGAATACGTTCGGAAGCTCGGTCACGCCCGAGCGCGCCAGTGTGCCGTCATAGTCCACGCCCAGCAGAACAACGGCGCAATCGGGATCGCTCCGACACAGAGACGCGACAAGATCATAGTCGAACCAGCTTGCCAAAGCGCCGTAATAGCCCACAACCGTGCCGTATTTCTCCCGAATCGGTCGCAGGTCGTCGGGGAGAGAAAATCGCTCCTTTTGAAAATGCGCACAGTCCACCCCGTTGGATACCAGATGCACGTCCGCGCGGGGATTCTGCGTTTTCACATTTCCATATAACCGCGTCGCCGTTGTAATAATCACGGCAGTGGGGTCGCACAGGACGCGCGCATATTGCTCGGTGAGACGATCGAGAAGCCGATCGCCGCACAGCCTGCTGTCAATGTCGTCCACATAATCGTAAAGGAAGCGATAGCCGCCGTCACGGTATTTCCGTGCACGGTTCTGCGGAAGATAGCCTGTGGAATACAGCATCACATATTTATTCGGGTGGTCGGAAAGCATCTGCATCAGCTTCCCGAGGTAACAACCGTAGTCCAACACATATAAATTCTCCCGAATCCGACGGATGCGGTCGGGCGCGGTGCGATAATCCGCCGAATAGTCGGAATGATATAAAAACAGCACATTCTGCGGAAAATGCTCCGCCATCTGTTGGGGA
>CABUHM010000097.1:0-5756 GCA_902491355.1 uncultured Eubacteriales bacterium | reverse complement strand
AGTCGCTTTACCAAGGAAAAGGATATCATGGACGTGTGGTTCGACTCCGGCTCGACCCATGCCGCCGTTCTGGATCAGAGACCCGAATTGTCCTTCCCCGCCGACGTGTATCTCGAAGGCGGAGACCAGTACCGCGGCTGGTTTCAGTCCTCCATGCTGACCTCCATTGCCGCAAAGGGCTGTGCGCCTTACCGTCAGATCATTACCCACGGCTGGACCGTGGACGGCGAGGGCAAGGCGATGCACAAGAGCGCCGGCAACGCCGTCGCGCCCGATGAGATCATCCGCGACTACGGTGCGGATATCCTCCGTCTGTGGGTCTCCTCCGTGGACTATACCAACGATGTGAAGATCTCCAAGGATATCCTGCGTCAGCTCTCCGACGTGTACCGCAAGATCCGCAATACCGTCCGTATCCTGATCGCGAATCTCGGCGATTTCGATCCGGATACCGACAGTCTGCCTGTCTCCGAACTGCATGAGATCGACCGTTGGATCCTGTCCCGCTACAATCAGCTTGTAAAGAACGTGAACGACGCATACAACCGTTACGAATTCCACTATATCTATCACGATATCAATAATTTCTGCACGGTCGATCTTTCCAAGCTGTATATCGATATCACCAAGGATCGCGTTTACACCGAAAGAGCGGATTCTCCCGAGCGCCGCTCCGCACAGACCGCCATGTACATTGTGCTCAACGGTCTGACCCGTCTGCTTGCTCCCCTGCTTGCCTATACCTCGGAGGAGATCTGGCAGAGCATTCCCCACGGCAAGGGGGACGATGTCCGCAGTGTAATGCTCAACGATGTCCCTGCTCCCGATCCCGCTCTTTCCTTCCCGGAGCTGGAGGCACATTGGAACCGTCTGTTCGATCTGCGTGACGAGGTGATGCGCGCACTGGAGACCGCCCGCGCCGATAAGCTCATCGGCAAGTCGCTGGAAGCGCGTATCCGCATCACGGTGAGCGATCCGGACGCATATGCCGTTCTGGACAGCTTCCGTTCGGTGCTCAACGCCGTATTCATCGTGTCCGAAACCGAACTGGTTCAGGGCAACGAGGACGGTGCGCCCATCTCGGTCGAGGTGTCTGTGGCTGAGGGCGAGAAGTGCGACCGTTGCTGGAGAGTGACCCGCGACGCCGTCCGCACCGAGGACGCTTGTCTGTGCGCGCGTTGCCGTGCAATTGTGCAATGATGGCACACCGTAACAACGACACATCCGTATACCGCCGCGTATTGCGCCGCCTGCCCTTTCTCGTGGTGACGGCGCTATGCGTTATTCTGGATCAGTTGACCAAGCTGTGGGCGGTGCGCGATCTGAAGCCGATTGTCGATTATCCCCTGATCCGCGGCGTGTTCCATTTGACCTATGTGGAAAATCGCGGGGCGGCGTTCGGCATGTTTGCCGATGCGCGCTGGCTGTTTATGGTGACCTCCACGATAGCGGTGGTCGCACTGGCGGGAATGATCCTCCTGATGCGGCGCATTCACGGCTTGGGTCTGGTCGCCATGGCAATGCTGTGCGGCGGCGGGATCGGAAATATGATCGACCGCGTGGCAAATGGTTTTGTTGTGGATTTCTTCAATTTTGAGCTGATTCATTTTGCCGTGTTCAATGTGGCGGATGTATTCGTCTGCGTGGGCGTGGGACTGCTGTGCCTTGATCTGATCCTGTTCGAGTTTCGCGATTCGGGCGACGGGCAGAAGCAGAAAACATCTGATTGTGAGAAACCGTCGGAGGATCGCACCGATGTGTGATTCGTTTGCGGGTATGCGTTTGGATGTGTATGTGTCGCAGAGTGAGGAGATCACCCGCTCCGCCGCACAAAAACGGATCGAGCGCGGACTGGTCACGGTCAACGGCGCTCCGTTCGACAAAAACTACCGTCTGCGCGACGGGGATCGCGTGGAGATCGACCGACCCGAGCCGGAGTATACCGACGCCGTTCCGCAGAACATTCCCCTGAACATTGTATATGAGGACGACGACCTTTTGGTGGTCAACAAGGAAAAGGGAATGGTGGTGCATCCTGCGCCCGGGCATCCGGACGGGACTCTGGTGAACGCCCTGCTGTATCACTGCGGCGATTCGCTTTCCGCCATCAACGGCGTGGTGCGCCCCGGCATCATTCACCGCCTCGACCGCGATACGTCGGGACTTCTGATGGTCGCCAAAAATGACCGTGCACACGTGTTTTTGGCACAACAGCTCAAGGAACGGCACATATCCCGTCGCTATCAGGCAATTGTGATCGGCGGGTTTCGGGACGAGAGCGGCACGGTGAACGCGCCCATCGGGCGGCACCGTACAGACCGCAAACGGATGCAGGTCACGTCGGACGGGCGTGAGGCGGTGACGCATTACCGCGTGCTTTCCCGCTATTCGGGCTACACGTGGCTCGAACTGGCACTGGAAACCGGTCGCACGCATCAGATCCGCGTGCATATGTCCCACATCGGGCATCCGCTTGTGGGCGATCCTGTGTACGGGCGGGAAAACGATCCTCTTTCCAAAAAATACCGCACGGTGCTCTCGGGGCAGTGCCTCCATGCCAAGACCCTCAGCTTTGTGCATCCCACGACCGGATGTCTGATGGAATTTGACAGCGAGCTTCCCGCATATTTTAAGACCGTGCTTGCGGCACTGGATAAAACGGCGGCATCCCGCGCCTGACGCGCACTTTGAGTCACTTTGCCGTAATCCATTCGGAGCGAGAACAGATATGCAAGATTTCACCATTCAAAATTGCCGTGTTTTTTCGGCACGGGACGGCTTTTCCACTGCCTCCCTTTCGGTTTCGGACGGAAGATTCGCGCCCGATGTCCTGCCGACCGAGGTGTGCATGGACTTAGGCGGTCTGCGCGTGATCCCCGGCTTGGTCGACGTTCATACCCACGGCAGACACGGCATGGACTTTGTGCGCGCGGACGCGGAACAGCTTCGCCGTCTGCGCCGCTCCTATGCCGAGATCGGTGTGACCACCGTGGTGCCGACCTTGGCTTCCGCACCCTTTGCCCAATGGCTTGAGGCAATCGGGCGGGTGCGCGAGGCGGGCTTTTGCGCCGTCGCCCTGGAGGGAAGATACCTCAACCCCGAAAAGCGCGGCGTTCACCGTGCCGATCTGCTTGCCCTGCCGAGCACCGATGAGCTGATGCAGATTCGGGAGGCGGCGGGTGGACTTCGCGTCCATTTGACCGTGGCGCCCGAGCTGGATGGTGCCGAGACGTTTATCCGTCTTGCCCGTTCCTTTGGCTATACGGTCGCATTGGGGCACAGCGCCGCAGATTACGAAGAGACCTGCCGCGCAGAGGAGTGGGGCGTGAATGCCTACACCCATCTGTTCAACGCCATGCCGTCCCTGCATCACCGCAATCCGGGTCCTGTCTGCCGCGCGCTGACAGGCGACGGATATTGCGAACTGATCTGCGACGGCTTTCATCTGCATCCCGAGATCGTCGCTATGGTGCGTCGATGCAAAAGTGCCGAGCGGATCGTCCTCATCACCGATTCCATGGAAGGAACGGGGTGTCCGGACGGAGAATATACCATCGCCGGCGAAACGGTGCGCATGGTCAACGGTTGCGCCTTGGCGGCGGACGGCACCATCGGCGGCAGTACATTGGAGCTACCGGGTGCGGTTCTGAATTTTTGTACCTTCACGGGTGCGGATGCGGAAACGGCGCTGCGGTGTGCGACCGACAACCCCGCGCGTATGCTTGGAATTCGCGATCTCTGCGGCGGAATGGAGGCGGGTATGCCTGCCGATTTCTGCGTACTGGACGAGCGCGGATGCATCGTTCGCGTGTTTATCGGCGGCAGGGAGGTCCCCATGCCGTCCCCCAAGCCCCTGCTTTCCCCGTCCGACTGCTGACAGTTGCCGAAATATTCGGCTGATTTGCATAGATCGCCGTTTTTTGGCACATACTCCGCAAAAACGGAGATGGCAGAAAATGGATGACCTCAAAGCTCAAAGGACAGATGCCGACAGCCCGCATGCGGCGGCGTTTCATGCAAGAGAAGGCCGCCGTGCGCTTTGGCGCGGCGGATATCGGGCATTGCTGTGTCCCGTGACCTTTCTCTTTTTCTTCCGCTTCGGGGTCAGAGGTCTGTTTTCTCAGCTTGCGGTGTGGTTTACAGGCGAAGAGTTGCTCTTTTCGGTGACAGCCGATCTCATCTGCTTTGCCATGACCGTCCCGCTGTACGCCGCCCTGTACGTCCGTGCATATGCGCATTACACGGGCATACCTGTTCCACGCGGCGGCACACGGCTCACCTCGCTCTCAGCCCTTCTTCTTTTGCTTTTCTGTACCTTTGCCGTGTCAGTCGCCGTGCTTTGCACCGGCTTTTGCGCCGCAGGCTTGTTTTATCGGCACGGCAATGCGGATGCCGTCTCCTTTTCGGTGTCGATGGCGACCGCGGGATGCGGGATTGCGGCGTTTGTTGCGATCTTCGGCTTTGCGAGCCGATATCTGTACGCGCTTCACGCCGTGACGGTGCGCGGCATGCGTGCGGGTCAGGCTCTTTCGGAGAGCCGCAGACTGTGCCGCAGTTATCCCCGTTTGTGCGCGTCCCTGGGGCGGCGCATTTGCTTATGGGCGCTTTTATCCTTTGTCACCGACGGTCTGGCAGGCTTCTTCGGTACGCCGTACTGCCTGTTCTGCGCCGTTTCCGTGTTTGAAAATCTTCCCGTCGCACAGCCTGCGGCGGATACCTCTGAATTGATACTTGTTCCAAGGAGTGATGAATCATGGCAGAAAAATTCTATCTAACAACCGCCATCGCCTACAGTTCCCGCAAGCCGCATATCGGCAACACCTATGAGATCATTTTGACCGACGCAATTGCGCGCTATCGGCGCATGCGCGGCTACGACGTGTACTTCCTCACCGGCTCGGACGAGCACGGGCAGAAGATCGAGGATCTGGCAAAGGCGGAGGGCATCTCACCGCAGGCATATGTGGATCGCGTCTCCTCGCAGATCCGTGAGCTGTGGGATTCCATGAACACCTCCTACGATCAGTTTATCCGCACCACGTCGCCTCAGCACGAAAAGGTGGTGGCGCATATTTTCCGCCGTCTGTATGAGCAGGGGGACATCTATAAGGGAGAATATGAGGGCTGGTACTGCGTCCCCTGCGAGTCCTTCTTCACGGATACGCAGATTACGGACGGCAAATGCCCGGACTGCGGACGTCCCGTCAAAAAAACCAAGGAGGAGGCATACTTCCTGCGCATGAGCAAGTATGCCGACCGTCTGATCGATTACATCGAGTCGCACCCCGAATTTATCGAGCCGGAGGCGCGCAAAAAGGAAATGATCAATAATTTTCTCAAGCCCGGTCTGCAGGATCTGTGCGTTTCCCGCACCTCCTTCAAATGGGGCATCCCCGTGGACTTTGACGACCGTCACGTGATCTACGTCTGGATCGACGCGCTGTCCAACTATATCACGGCACTCGGCTATGATGTGGACGAAAAGGGCAAGCTGTATTCCAAATACTGGCCGGCTGACGTGCATATCATCGGCAAGGACATCGTGCGCTTCCACTCCATTTACTGGCCGATCATTCTGATGGCGCTGGGTGAGCCGCTTCCCAAAAAGATCTTCGGTCATCCGTGGCTGAACTTCGGCAACGATAAGATGAGCAAGTCCAAGGGCAACGTGATCTATGCGGACGATCTGGCGAAGATCATCGGCACGGACGGCGTCCGTCACTACCGCCTGGCGGAAATGCCTTATGCCGCCGACG
>CABUHM010000096.1:0-5758 GCA_902491355.1 uncultured Eubacteriales bacterium | reverse complement strand
ACTTTTTTTGGAATTTGACACAGCAATGCTCCTTATTTGTTACCTATAAATTCCCGATAAAGCGAATCCGACGGAATCAGCTCGGCATCAAGGGACTGCACACGGCCGACTGCTTCTGCTAACGCATGCGCCCGAGCCGCCATGGGACTGTCGGACGGAACGCGCTCCAATATGGGTAAAATGAAATCTCTTGCCGCGTTGATCTCATAGTCGAGCAGAGAGTCGATGCAAAATTCTGCGGTATCGAGATACGGCAAAATGAAGGTATCCTCATTTGCCGTCACCGAATCCCACAGATACAGGGTGAATTCCGGCTCGGCACAGCGAAATTTATAATCACGCACAATGCGGCGGATCAGGCGGACGGTGCGCGGCGAAAACACAAAGCCGTTGCACTTCAGCTCCTCGCGCGGGTAAATGGAAATGCGGAAGGTTTCGTTTTGCGGAAACAGAGAGGATATCTGCGGATAGACCGCCTGAATGCCCTCGAACAGGATGATATCGCAGTTGCGCGGGTCAAAATGCCGTCCCGTTTCCGCTCTCCCCACACGAAAATCGAAAACGGGGAGCTGTAACCGCTCACCGCGAAAGATAGTCTCGATGCAGTCGCGCAGGAGCGGAATATTCATGGCGTCGGGAGAATCGTAGTCGATGGCGCCGCCGTCCCGCGCCACGTTGAGACGGTCAACATGACTGGAATCGCGGTAAAAATCGTCCAGGGAGATCACGCTGACCCGCTTGCCGTGGTCGGCTAAGGTGCGCTTGAGGATCTCAGCCGTCGTGGTTTTTCCCGAGCATGTGGGACCGGAAAGCGTCAGAAAGCGCAGTCCATCCCGTTCGCATATGGCTTCCCCCACCGACTGCACCGAGGTGCGAAAATCGACTTCCGCACGGGCAATGACCTGCCGCGCGATATCGGGATTCGCCGTATTTCGGTTTTGTTCTCGCATGAAAAATGTCCTTTCCGAGGATCACTCGCTCTTTTGCGCCGCAGACCCGTTAAAATAGTCGTATATCTTCTGCTGATACGCGTCCATGGCTTCTTTTCTGTCCTGCGACAGATATTCGTAGGGATACTTCGGCATGAACAGACGGTTGATATCCTGCGCGGTATGCATGACCTTGGTAACGCCGCCCGCGCCCGCCGCAAAGATGGAGTGCAGTTCTTCCATAATGAAGATATTGTACCGTCCGTCAAATCCGTCCAGGGAAAATCCGACATTCTCGAAATTTCCCACCGAATTTTTCTGCCGATACATATAGTATGGATGATACCCTTCCGTTTTTGCACGGAACTGCGAATAATCCACACTTTTTCCCGCATCGCCGCCCGTTCTCGAATAGATCTCGGTCTCGCTCTTCAAGATGTCCGCAGACTTCTTGACGCAGAAGGTGTGAACCGTGAAATTCTCGGGGCGCAGGGCAAGAATGGTGTCCACCGAGCGGGAAAACGATGCGAAATCCTCGGTGGGAAGCCCCGCGATCAGGTCGGTGTTGATGCACGGGATGCCGCTCTCACGCGCAAGCGCAAAGGCACGGCGAAAATCGTTCGCCGTGTGCCGTCTGCCGATGGTCTCAAGAACGCGGTCGTTTAAGGTCTGGGGGTTGATGGAAATGCGGTCGACCCCTGCATCGTACAAAACCTTCAGCTTTTCGGCGGTCACGGTGTCGGGTCTGCCTGCCTCCACCGTAAACTCTGTGAGGTGGGTACGGTCGAGCCTGCGGTTCACGCGGTCAAGCAGAACGGCAAGCTGTTCCGCCGTCAGAACCGTGGGCGTGCCGCCGCCGACATACACGGTGGTCACCGCAAAGCCGAGCTGCGTAACGGTGTCAAAAATGCGGTCGATATCATAATACAGCCGCTCCAGATAATCGGGGATCATGGAAAGCAGACGTTTTGTGGAATAGGACACAAACGAGCAGTATGCACAGCGCGACGGGCAGAACGGAATGGAGATGTACACCGAGCAGGAGCGCTCGGGCAGTGTGCGTATGATCTTTTCCTCACACAGGACGACATCGGCGGCAAGCGCCGCTTTTTTGGGGCTGATGAAATACTCCTGCGTCAGACGGCGGCAGATGCCGTCCCGATCCAAGCCCTCATGCAGGAGCTTTGTGGCGATCTTGGACGGGCGCACGCCGGTGAGTATGCCCCAGGACGGCGTGTAGCCGAACATCTTTTCTCCCGCGCGGAAAAACGCCACGCCGAGAGACAGACGGGACAGCTTCTCTTCGCTGATCCCGTCCCGTTTCGGTTCGAGGTGCGTATGGGACACGCCGCAACCGTCGATGGAGATCTCCACCGTGGTCTCAAAGCCCGTCTCGCGCATGACGCCCGTGACCCTGACCACAGGTGTCTCGCCGAAGGCATCCTCATGCTCGGAAAATTTCGCACCCGGAAAATAGAGCATGCACAGGGTCTGCACATAATACCGATTCACCGGTCCCGTCAATATGATTTTCATGTCCGTGTGCGCGGCTGGGCGCCGCATCCTTTCCGACTGTATCATGCAGTACGTATCTTGGCACGTTTCGTGCTTTCGGTTATTTCTTCTTTTTGAGCGCTTCGGAATCGAGCCGGAAGGTCACAGGTCCGTCGTTGCACAGAGAAACCTGCATGTCGGCGCCGAACACGCCGCAGGCGACCCGACCCGACAGCGCCTCGGACATCGTCTGCACAAACTGCTCATACAGAGTGCGCGCTACGTCGGGCGGTGCGGCGGTGGTAAAGGACGGACGGTTCCCGTGCGACAGATCGGCGCACAGTGTGAACTGGGAAACCACAAGGGCTTCCCCGACGATGTCCGTAACCGAACGATTCATGCGTCCCGATTCGTCCTCAAAAAAGCGTAGTGCGGCGATCTTGCGGGAAAGCAATGTAACGTCGTCCGACGTGTCGTTCGGCGCGACGCCGAGCAATATCAGCATGCCGCGTCCGCATTTGCCGACCGTTTCGCCGCCGACATCGACCTGCGCATGAGAAACTCTTTGAATGAGAGCAATCACGGTAACACCTCACAGCGCTCAGCCGCGGCTCACATCCCGAACGTCGGGAATGTTGCGCAGGCGCGACATAATGGAATAGAAATGGTCGAGATTCTTACAACCGATCGTAATGTGCATCAGCACACCGCTTCCCTGCTGTTGGGAGCTGATGTTGCGAATGGACACCTTCATATCGGCAAGCGCCACGGTGATGTCGGCTAACATGCCGATGCGGTCTGCAGCCATGACCAGAACGACAGCCTCGAATTCATCGGACGGCGACTGCTCCGCCGTTGCCCAATATGCCGACACCCAGCGGTTCTGATACTCGGGATTCCGGCGGGAGCGCAGGACGTTCGGACAGTCGCTCTTATGCACCGAAATGCCGAAGCCCTTGGTGATAAAGCCCACAAGGCTGTCGCCCGGGAGCGGATTACAACACTTTGCAAACTTGACCGCGCATCCGTCCACACCGTCCACCACCACACCGGACGCGGTTCTGTGACGGCGGGTCGGCTGAGTGATGGGCACCTGGGAAATGTCGGTGATAACGGGCTGTGCCGTCTCGTCGGGCTGAACCACGCGATTGAATTCGTCGTGGAGCTTGCCCGACAACTTGGAGACGGTCAAGCCGCCGAACCCAATAGTATTATATAGATCCTCCACCGAACTCATGCCGATTCTGGCGCAAACTGCGGACAGGATCTGCTCGCGCTCGCCGTCGGTGACCGCTCTGCCGAAGCGCTTCAGCTCGCGGTCGATCTCCGCACGGCCCATGGCGATGTTCTCGGTGCGGCGTTCCTTTTTGAACCATTGGCGTATCTTGTTGCGTGCCTCGGAGGTCTTGACGATCTTCAGCCAGTCACGCGACGGTCCTTTAGAGGCGGCGGAGGTCAGGATCTCCACGATCTCGCCGTTTGCCGGCACGCGGTCAATGGGCACGATCATGCCGTTGATCTTGGCGCCGACCATGCGGTTGCCCACCTGAGAATGGATCAGATAGGCAAAATCGATGACGGTTGCGCCCTGCGGGAGCGCGATCACGTCGCCCTTCGGGGTGAACACGAATGTTTCATCATGGAAAATATCGATCTTGAGGGCGCGCATGAATTCGTCGGGATCGCACTTGACGTCGTCGTCCTCAATCAGTTTGCGGATCCACGTCAGCTTGCGGTCCATTTCGCCGCTTCCCTGCTCGCCCGATTTATACTTCCAGTGCGCGCAGATACCGTATTCGGCGATCTGATGCATTTCCCATGTACGGATCTGCACCTCGAACGGGATGCCGTCCGAGCCGATGACCGTGGTATGCAGAGAACGGTACATGTTGGGCTTCGGCGTGGAGATATAGTCCTTGAATCTACCCGGCATGGATTTATACATGTCGTGGATGATGCCGAGCACGGTGTAGCATTCCAGCTCGGTCTGCACGATGATACGCATGGCATAAAAGTCGTAAATTTCATCGAACGACTTGTTATGCTCATACATTTTGCGATAAATGGAGTAGACGCTCTTCACGCGCCCCTCGAGCTGAAAATTGATACCGGATTTTTCCAGCTTCTCCGAAACGCTCTTTTTGCAGTTCTCGATGAAATTGCGGTTCTGACCGAATTTTTCCTCGATGTGCTGCTGTACCTCACGGTATCCCACGGGGTCGAGGTATCCGAGCGAAATATTCTCTAACTCCTGCTTGATCCTCTGCATGCCGAGACGGTGTGCAAGCGGAGCGTAGACCTGCATGGTCTCAAGCGAGATCTGCCGCCGCTTGTCCTCATTTTTGGCGCCGAGCGTGCGCATGTTGTGCAGTCTGTCGCACAGCTTGATGAGAATGACGCAGACATCCTTCGACATGGCAAGGAACATCTTGCGCAGATTCTCGATGTGCGCCTCTTCCTTGTCCTCAAAGGGGATATATTTCAGCTTGGTCAGACCGTCCACCAGAAGAGCGACCTGATCGCCGAATTTGTGGCGCAAATCCTCGGTATCGGTGCGCGTACCGCAGTCCTCCACCACATCGTGGAGCAGTGCGGCGCAAATGGAATCGGTGTCAAGCCCCAGGGAGGCGACGATTTCCGCCACCGCCACGGGATGGGAGATATACGGCTCCCCGCTTGCGCGGAACTGCCCCTCATGCAGTTCTTTGGCATATAAAAACGCCTGTTTGATTTTTTCTAAATCGTAGTGTTTACCGGATTCCTTTAAGGTGGTTAGCAGATTCTGAATTTCCTCGTACATAGTTACCTCGCCGTTTCACCGGACAGTTGTCTGTAAATTCGGGAATGATCCAAGCTGACCTTCCCCGATTCGGGAATGGAAAAACGGCATCCGCCGTCCAATTTTTCAAAAGACAGGATGTGCAGCTCCTCCAGCACACGGAGAGCGACAAGCACCTGTGCATATGCGCCGTCGCGGATGCCGACCTCGCGTTCCAGCTCGCAAAATCCGATGCACGTCACCCCTGCACGGATGCGTCCCCGTATGTAAGAAAAAACGCGGGCGCAGAAATTGCGATCCGGACAGGAAAAGCCGGGGATCGCATGCTCCTGTGCCATCACGGTGCGGTAGAGGGTGTCCTCGCGGTCAACGTGCGCCTGCACGTCCGATGTCAAGCGGATATCCCGCACAATGATCTGAACACTGCGCACCCCTTGGTACTCGTTGGCATCGAGTTGAGCGGCAAGGTCGCATCGGTCGCCGATATAGACCGGAAGCTGTTCGGGAGAGTGCCCGAAGAACATGGCGTTGAAGGTTACGCCGTCCTTTTCCAGTC
>CABUHM010000095.1:0-5765 GCA_902491355.1 uncultured Eubacteriales bacterium | reverse complement strand
CCGACGCTCGGCAACAATGTGATGGTGGGCGCAGGCGCAAAGGTCCTAGGCCCCTTTACCATCGGAGACAATGTAAAAATCGCCGCGAACGCCGTGGTGCTGGACGCCATTCCCGACAACTGTACGGCTGTGGGCATCCCCGCGCGCGTGGTTCGACGGGAGAATAAACGGGTGACGGAGGCTGACCTGGATCAGGTGCATATTCCCGACCCTGTGGCGCAGGAGATCTGCCGTCTGCGCCGTAAAATGGAGCTATTGGAAAAGAAGATCAAGGAGTTGGAAGGCAACAAATGAAACTGTATAATACTTTAGGACACGAAAAACAGGAATTTGCGCCCGCAGAGGGCAATACCGTCCGCATCTACAGTTGCGGTCCCACCGTGTATAACTACGCGCACATCGGAAATCTGCGCACATATATCTTCATGGACGAATTGCGCCGTACCCTGAAATGGAACGGCTATCAGCTTCGCCACGTCATGAACATCACCGATGTGGGACATCTGGTGAGCGACGGCGACAGCGGTGAGGACAAAATGGCGAAAACCGCCAGAGAGCAGAAAAAGGATCCGCTGGAGATCGCTGCATATTACACCGGGGTGTTCCTGCGCGACATCGACCGACTGCACATTTCCCGCCCCGAGATCATCGCGCGCGCGACCGAGCATATTCCGGAAATGATCGAATTCGTGCAGGCACTGGAGGAGCGCGGCTTCGCCTATGAGACCTCGGACGGCATCTACTACGACATTTCCAAATTCCCGCAGTACGGTCAGTTGTCGGGCATCAATCTGGACGATCAGCAGGCAGGTGCGCGTGTGGAGGTCAACACCGAGAAGCGCCATCCCGCAGACTTTGCGCTCTGGAAAAAAGCGCCGAAGGAGCATATTATGCAGTGGCCGTCCCCGTGGGGCATGGGCTACCCAGGCTGGCACATCGAATGCTCCGCCATGGGTCTGAAATATCTGGGTGAGGAATTCGACATCCACACAGGCGGCGTGGATCATATTCCGATCCACCACGAAAACGAGATCGCACAGACCTACGGACTTTTGGGACATCCCGCCGCACGTTTCTGGGTACACGGCGAATTCATGCTCGTGAACAACGGCAAAATGTCCAAGAGCCTCGGCAACACCTACACCATCGATCAGCTCATGGAGCGCGGCTACGATCCGCTCGATTTCCGTTACTTCTGCCTGAATGCGCACTACGCCTCCAAGCTGAATTTCACCTTTGAGGGCATGGACGGCGCTAAAAAATCCCTGCGCAATCTCCGCAGTGCGGTGCAAAAGCACAAGGGTGCCGCAGGAGAACTGCCCGACGGAACCGTGGAGGGCTTCCTCTCCGAATTCGGCGAGGCGATCAGCGACAATCTGAACATTCCACGCGCACTGGGCATTTGCTGGAATGCCGCCAAGTTCGACACCAAGAGCGACGCGCTGTATCAGGCGATCCTGAAAATGGACGAGGTGCTGGCACTGGATCTCGACCGTGTGCCCGAAGCCGAGGAAGCGCCCGCCGAAGAGGCAGACGCCGCCGTGCTTGCCAAGATCGAAGAGCGCGCCACCGCAAAGAAGGCGCGTGACTTTGCCAAAGCCGATGCCATCCGCGCCGAGCTTGCCGCGCAGGGCATCACCCTCATCGATACGCCGCAGGGCACGGTCTATAAAAAAGCATAACGACGGATTGAGGTCTGCGGTATTTCAGAGCAAAACCGCACCCGTTCATACCGATGACGCGGGGCGGTGAAAACACCGTCCCGCTTTTTTGCACCCGCTCGGTTCATTTGTGCCGAACGGACGCATAATAATATCGGAACGGTCCGTCATTCACTCAAAAAAAGAAAGACGCTTTTGTGATCAAGAGCAACGGTATGCAATGATGAAAGTCAAAAAAATGAGACGCGGCATACGACTGCTGTCGTGTATGCTCCTTCTGTCGGTACTGCTGACGGGTTGCGGGATCATCACCTTTCCGGACAGGGATCATTCGGACACGACCACAACCGCATCCCCGTCCGATTCCGGCGATGTAACCACCAAGGTGCCGGACACCACCGACGACCCCACCCCGACATACGATCCGGATGCCGGCTACAACACTGCAAAGAAACAGCTCGAGACCCTGCGCACGCAGGATTTTGAGGGCAGTTCGGTGTTCATATTGGAGCTGACCACGCACAGCAATTACGTGCCGAACAGCGATTCGGTCTCCACCGAAATGGATGCCGCGTCCCTGCGCCGCAACCGCCTTGTCGAAGAAAAGTACAACGTCCACATTTTCCAAAGAGTGGCGCAGAGCCGCGACGATATGTTCACTCTGCTCGAAAGCTCGATCAATTCCGGTGAGTATCTGGCGGATCTTGTGGCGGCGCCTGCCGGCGACCTCGGCATCCTGAAAAACAAAGAGGTGCTGTACAACCTCAATTCCCTGCCGTTCACCGACTACAGCGCGTCCTATTTTAATCAGGAAGCCATGGAGCAGGCGTCGGGCGGCAACGTGACCTACGGTGCGTCGGGCAGTCTGACCGACAACGTCTCGAACGCCTATGTCTGCTTCTTCAACAAAGACCTGATTCCCGCCGATACGGACAGCCCCTATACTCTGTGGCAGAACGGAAAATGGACGTGGGAAGCGCTCCTGTCCTACGAAAAGGCGGCGGAGGGCGAGATCAGTCTGCTTGCCGCCGAGCAGGACGAGGTCGGCTTGACCAACACCCTGTTTTTGAGCACGGGCGCGCATTATCTGACCGCGGGCGTGGGCAAAACGCCCACCCTGACCTATGCTAACGATGCGAACAATGCGCTCATGGACGGTCTGCGCAGTCTCACATTGGGAAAAGCACAGGTGAGCCAGACCGAAAACGAAAGTCTGGTGAGCTTTGCCGCAGGACGCGCCGTGTTCTATATCGGCTCGCTCTCCACGGCACGCCGTCCGCGCTCCATGCCCGAAAACTGGGGACTTCTTCCCCTGCCGTCCCACAGCGAATCGGCGGAGGTGTGCAACGTATACAACGAATATGCCACCGTGATCTGCGTCCCCAAGGAGGGCATCGACGTCGCATGCACGGGCATGGTACTGCAAGCCATGTTCGCCGCGTCGGATTCCCTCATGAAGCAGAGCTACCGCACGCAGTACAAAAACCGATATTTGGAGGACGGTACTGCCATCGCGGTGCTGGACGCCATCCTGTCCGCAAAATCCTGTGGCGACTTTGCGGAATATTTCGGCTCGGACTACCCTTCTCTGGTGTCCGCCGGACGCAACTATCTGTGGAGCGCCGTGCTCAACGGCAAGACCCTCAAGGCGGGCTATAACGGATATGAGGAACGGGTGGTCAACAGCATGACCCGCTGGTTCTCCTGAGCCGTGCGCAACGGGATCACGAACGGCGAAAGCCGCAGATCCGCGCTGCGCGGCAAAACGGCGAAGAACGGAAATCATAAATGTAAATAAAATATGAAAAGAAAAGAAAACTGTTTACTTTTTCCTGCTGTCATGCTATAATCATGTCAAATAGCGACCGACGCGGTTTTCGGGTAACATGCGATTTTGCAGTCGTTTTTCACCGCCGATTCCTGCGTCTGCCGTAATACTATGATGAGGTGAAATACCATGTTGATGAAAGAAGAAAAGCAGGCTATTATCGATGTCTACAAGACCCACGAAGGCGATACCGGTTCTCCCGAGGTGCAGATCGCAATTCTCACCACGAGAATCAACCAGCTCACCGAGCATCTCAAGACCAACGCAAAGGATCACCACAGCCGCCGCGGCATGCTGAAGATGATCGGTCACAGAAGAAACCTGCTCAACTACCTGATGAAGAAGGACATTGAGCGTTACCGCGCAATCATTGAGAAGCTGGGTATCAGAAAATAATGCAACAAAAGGGAGGCGGAGGATTGAAACTCCGCCTCTGTATTTCGTTGCGGTAAAAGTGAGACAATTATATTTGTATATATCCGGAGGAAATGAAAAGAATGTTTGAGAATTACAAAACCTTCAAGTATGAATTTGCGGGTCGGCCGCTGGTCGTGGAGACCGGCAAAATGGCAGGCCTTGCAAACGGCTCCTGCCTGGTACGGTACGGTGAGACCGTCATACTTGCAACCGCCACCGCAAGCGAGCGTCCGCGCGACGGCATCAACTTTCTGCCGCTGTCGGTAGACTTTGAAGAGCGCTTGTACTCCGTGGGCAGAATTCCCGGCAGGTATAATAAGCGCGAGGGACGTCCGTCCGAAAAAGCTATCCTCACGTCCCGTGTCATTGACCGCCCCACCCGTCCGCTCTTCCCCAAGGATCTGCGCAACGATGTGGTGATCAACCTGACGGTCATGAGCGTCGACCCGGATTGCCAGCCGGAGATCGTCGGTCTTTTGGGTTCTTCCATTGCACTTTCCATTTCCGATATTCCGTGGAACGGTCCCGTGGCTTCGGTCATTATGGGACTGGTGGACGGTGAGTTCGTGGTCAACCCCAACGCAGAGCAACGCAAGCGGAGCCGCATGGCTGTGACCGTTGCGGGCACTGCCAAAAAGGTGGTTATGATCGAGGCGGGCGCAAAGGAAGTGTCCGATCAGGAAATGTACGATGCCATTATGATGGCGCATGAGGAGATCAAGAAGGTCTGCGCATTCATCGATACCATCGTGGAAGCCATCGGCAAGCCCAAGTTCGCATACGAGCCGCACGACGTGGATCATGCGCTCTACGAGGAAATCGAGGCGCTGACCTTAGCCGATATCAAGGTCGCTTTGGATACCGACGATAAGAACATCCGCGACGAGCGCATGGCGCCCATCACGAGCATGGTTCTGGAGAAATTCCGCGACCGCTTCCCGGACGACGCAAGCGCCGCCATGGGGGTCGAGGAGATCCTGTACAAGATTCAGAAAAACGTGGTGCGCCGTTGGTTGCTCGACGAGCAGAAGCGCGTTGACGGCCGCCGCATGGACGAAATCCGTCCGTTAGCCGCAGAGGTCGGCATCCTGCCCCGTGCACACGGCAGTGGTATGTTTACCCGCGGTCAGACCCAGGTTCTGACGGTTGCAACCCTGGCGCCTCTCAGCGACAAGCAAATGCTCGACGGCATCGACGATGAGACCGAGAAGCGCTATATGCACCACTACAATATGCCCGGATATTCCACCGGCGAAGCAAAGGCTGTCCGCAGTCCCGGCAGACGTGAGATCGGTCACGGTGCGCTTGCAGAGCGTTCCCTGCTCCCCGTTCTGCCCAGCGAAGAGGAATTCCCCTACGCCATCCGCTGCGTATCCGAGGTCATTTCCTCCAACGGTTCCACCTCTCAGGCATCTGTCTGCGGCTCGACTCTGGCGCTCATGGATGCCGGCGTGCCGATCAAGGCTCCTGTTGCAGGTATTTCCTGCGGTCTGATCACCGAGGGCGAGCGTTGGATGACCATGGTGGACATTCAGGGTCTGGAGGACTTCTACGGCGACATGGACTTCAAGGTCGCCGGTACGCATAAGGGTATCACCTCTATTCAGATGGATCTGAAGATCGACGGTCTGACCCCCGAGATCATCTGGTCCGCACTGACCACTACCCACACCGCAAGAGACTATATCCTGGACGAGATCATCCTCAAGGCGATCCCCGGTCCGAGAGACGATATTTCCAAGTATGCACCCAAGATGATCCGTATGCAGATCAACCCCGACAAGATCCGTGAGGTCATCGGCTCCGGCGGCAAGGTCATTCAGAAGATCGTTGCCGACACCGGTGCGAAGATCGATATT
>CABUHM010000094.1:0-5796 GCA_902491355.1 uncultured Eubacteriales bacterium | reverse complement strand
GAGAAGGATCGCGGCAGTCAGACACATTTTGAATCGCAAAAAACAGAACAGGGAGGACAGCGCAATGAAGGAGCTGGCAAAGCAGTTTATCGGAAAAGAATGCATCATTTACACCGTCATGAGTCTGGATTCGGGCGTTCAGGGTACGGTCAGAGAGGTGACGGACGGCGGCATCATCGTGGAAAAGAAGGACGGCATTGAGGCGGTCAATCTGGAATACGTTACCCGCATCCGCGAGTGGCCGCGCAACGGAAAGGGCAAAAAGAAGCAGATATTTGCCTGACGGCGGCGACGTGTGTCGGTAAACGTCATGCGAACTATTATTTATGATAAACCGACAGGAGGTCATATCACATGAAAAAATACAGAACCGCCGTATCACTGATCCTTATGGTGCTTGCGGGCTTAGCGGGCTTTTTCGTCGCGGCGATGCTGGAAACCGATCCGTTCGGCGGCGCGATCCTCTTTTCGATGATCGCCGGCATCGCCTGCGTGATCTATACGATGGACAATCGAGACAAGTAAACGGGCTTCACGCTTTCGCGTTGCCGATGGGCAAACGCATGCGGCGGACGGAGAACAAATTTACGGAGAATCAATCATCTATGTATTCCTTTTTACTGGTATTGATATACTTAGCTTTTATCAGTCTCGGCTTGCCCGATTCGCTTCTCGGCTCGGGTTGGACGATGATGCATGCGGAAATGAGCGTGCCCGTTTCTTATATGGGCATCATTTCCATGATCATTTCGGGCGGGACCATTGTATCGAGCCTGTTATCGGACAAGCTGACGCGGAAGCTCAGCACGAAGATCGTCACCGTGCTCAGTGTGTTTTTGACGGTGATTGCGCTGTTCGGCTTTTCCTTTTCCACACGGTTTTGGATGCTGATCGTGTTCGCCGTTCCCTACGGACTGGGCGCGGGTGCGATCGACGCCGCCCTGAACAATTATGTGGCACTGCACTATTCCTCCAAAAGCATGAGCTGGCTTCACTGCTTTTGGGGCGTCGGAACCATCGTCAGCCCGTTTGTGATGAGCTATGCGCTGACGCGCTCCGTTTGGAACGACGGGTACCGTATCGTAGGATTTTTACAGCTTGGGATTGTGCTGATCCTTCTCGTTACCCTGCCTGTCTGGCGGGTGAACGGGGAAGCGTCTGTCGCGGAGGGGAAGAGCATCGGTTTGTTCCGTGCGCTTCAAATTCGGGGCGTTCCGTTTCTCCTGCTCGGCTTTTTTGCATACTGCGCGGCGGAAGCCACGACCATGCAGTGGGCAAGCACGTACTTTTCCCAAGTCAAGCATATGCCCGCAGAGCAGGCGGCACGGCTGGCGTCCCTGTTTTATATCGGCATTACGATGGGGAGATTTTTGTCCGGATTTATCACCGATCGGCTCGGCGACAGAAACATGATCCGTCTCGGCACGGGCATCCTGCTCTGCGGTGTGCTCTTGCTTCTGATCCCGACAGACCGTATCCTGATCGCGCAGATCGGCTTTATCATTATCGGCTTCGGCTGTGCTCCCATCTATCCGTGCATCATTCACTCCACACCGAGCAATTTCGGCGAGGAAAACTCGGGCGCGATCATCGGGATTCAAATGGCAAGCGCCTATGTGGGATCGACCTTCATCCCGCCGCTGTTCGGCTTTCTCGGCGGTGTGCTGGGATACCGTGTCATGCCGATATACATTCTGCTGTTCTTTGTATTGATGATCTGCATGACTGAAATCACCTTTCGGATCACAGACGAAAACCGAAAATCGCCTGCCCACAGGGAAAAATAAACGCACTTGTCACACGTAAACCGAGAATGCCGAGGCGGCTGAGATACGGCATTGTGACCCTTGCCTGCGGTCTTGTGACGGCTCTCGGTGTGATGCCGACCGGAAAAATAATCTGCGGCGTGTTGTCGGTCGTATTTTTTGCGGTGGCGATAAAACTTAAAATTGCGAGGTCAATAAATGAAACGGGATATGAAAAAAAATAAGACGCGCGGTACGCGCGACATGGCGGTAAGACTGTTGACTGCCGCATATGTGCTGATGCTCCTTGCGGGCGCGGTCTTCGGGTTTATCGGACAGTGGATACCGGCGGTGCTGGTCTGGGTGGGCGCGTTTGGCTGTCTGACGGCGGCTCTGAATATCAGAAATCGGAAGGACAAGTGAGCGTTTCCGCTCGGTCGGATCGGGAGCAGAATGCTGTGAGCAAGTACAACGCGCTTTGGGTGTACATACGGGAACGGTCGGAAACGAAGAGCCTTTTTCGCACGGGAGGTCGGTCGCCCTCGGTACGGTGCATCACACAAAAACAGAGCTACGGTCACTGCGCGTGAAGTTGCCGTGGCTCTGTTTTTTCCGGTTTATGCGTATTTGACGCTTCCGCCCTGCGTTATGCCTTGCAGGAATCGCAATGGTCACAATCCTCGCAGTTCGGGAAATCCTTGGGATCGTAGGGGTGGTTCGTCTTTTTGTAGAAATCGAGCACGGCGACGCGGATCGCTTCCTCCGCCAGCACGGAGCAGTGCATCTTGTGGGGCGGCAGACCGTCCAGTGCTTCCGCAACCGCGCGGTTGGAAAGCTGAAGCGCCTCGCTGATGGGCTTTCCCTTGATCATCTCGGTCGCCATGGAGGACGACGCTATGGCGGAGCCGCATCCGAAGGTCTCGAATTTGACGTCGGTGATGACATCGTTCTCCACCCGCAGATAGATCTTCATGATATCGCCGCATTTTGCATTGCCGACCTCGCCCACGCCGTCCGGATTTTCAATGGTGCCGACGTTGCGCGGATGGCGGAAATGATCCATAACCTTTTCACTGTATAACATATTGTTTCCTTCCTTCCTGCAGATCGCGCCACACCGGCGACATGCCGCGCAGGGTGGCGACCGTTTCGGTGGTTGCCCGAATGATCTGCTCCGTTTCTTCCATCGTATTGTTTTCACATATGGACAGGCGCAGAGAGCCGTGTGCGATCTCGTGCGGACGTCCGATGGCAAGCAGGACGTGGCTGGGGTCGAGCGAGCCGGAGGTGCATGCCGAGCCGGAGGATGCGCAGATGCCGTATTCGTCCAGCATCAAAAGGAGGGATTCGCCCTCGATGCCCTCAAAGCAGAAGCTGACATTGCCCGGCAGACGGTGCTCGCGGGAGCCGTTGAGCACGGAATGGGGGATCTGTGACAAGCCCTCGATGAGGCGGTCACGCATGGCGCAGATGGTCTTGGTGTTCTGCTCAAGGTGGGCATATGCCTCCTCCAGCGCCGCAGCCATGCCGCAGATCGCGGGAAGATTCTCGGTGCCGGGGCGCTTTCCGCGCTCCTGTGCGCCGCCCTCCTGGATCCGTGTGACCGGAACGCCGGTGCGTGCGTACAGTACGCCGATGCCGCGCGGTCCGAAAAATTTATGGGCGGAGAGGGACAGAAGATCGATGTTCTGTGCCTGCACGTCGATGGGAAGATGTCCTGCCGCCTGCACCGCGTCGGTGTGGAAGAAAACACCCCGACGACGGCAGATCTCGCCGATCTCGGCGATGGGCTGAACGCTTCCGATCTCATTGTTTGCCATCATGACGGAAACCAAGCAGGTGTCGGGACGGATGGCGGCTTCCACCTCTTCCGGACGCACCATGCCGTCCTCGTGCACATCCAGATACGTGACCTCGTAGCCCTGCTTTTCCAGCTTTTGCGCGGTATACAGGACGGCGTGATGCTCGAACGCGGTGGTGACGATGTGGCGCTTGTTCCGCTTTGCGCCCCACGTGGCACAGCTGATCAGCGCCTGATTGTCTGCCTCTGTGCCGCCCGAGGTGAAAATGATCTCGTTCGGCTTGCAGTGGATCAGTGCCGCGATGCGGGCGCGTGCGTCCTCAAGCGCTTCCTTGGCAAGCTGTCCTGCGGTGTGCAGGCTGGACGGATTCGCAAAATGCTGATCCATTGCGGCTTCCATGGCTTGCCGTGCCGTGTCGGAGGTTCGTGTGGTTGCGGCATTGTCGGCATATATCATAGGAATCATCCTTTCTGTTAATAACCTATCAACTCAGTGGGTAATTAGAGTATAGCAGATAATCGGGTGCTTGTCAATAGGGGGTATCGCCGATTACATGGATTTTTTGTAAAGAATCGGGGAATCGGACGGGAAAATGCACGCGGGAGGGGAAATGCTCCGAAGCATCAGATATTTCCCGTGATCAGATCCTGTAGGGTGACGCTGTTGAGATAATCCTGCACCACGCTGTCCAGCTTGACCCACAGGGGATAGGTGAGGCAATCGCCCGAGTGCTCGCACTTTTCACGGCGGTCGTCCAGGCAGGAGACGGGAGCCAGGCTCCCCTCGGTCAGGCGCAGGATGGAACCGACGGTGTAATCCTTCGGCTCACGGGTCAGGCGGTAGCCGCCGCCCTTGCCGCGGCTTCCCTCCAAAAAGCCGCCGCGCACCAGTGCGGAGACGATCCCCTCCAGATATTTTTCCGATAACGCCTGCTTTTGCGCAATGTCGCGGAGCGGCAGGGGCGTGCCGGCGGGGAGCATGGCAAGCTCGGTCATGACGCGGAGCGCGTAGCGTCCTTTTGTGGAAACGGTCATTCCCATTTTTCGGTCACCTCACAGATCAATTACGGTCAGAGTTTCACGCAGATGGCGGTAGCGGATCGCGTTGAGAAATCGTTTCATACAGCATTCGGCGGTGCGGTGTCGGTATTGCCGACTGCCGCCGAGCAGACGGTCGGCGGTGCGCAGGAGAATCTGCTCCTGCTCCTCCTCGGGCAGACACCCGAGAAGCTCCTCCGCGATGTTGCATTCGTCCTCATAAACGGCAAGCGAGCCTTGCTCCTTGCCCAGATATTCGCAGAACAGCGCGTTTTTGAACACCAAAAGGTAGATATTGACCTTGCACGTGCGCATGTCCAGATCGCGCCGACGGCAGTACAGCTCGAACAGTCCGGCAATTTCCATGGGGTCGTACTGACGGCAGAAATCGGATTCCCATGTCAGGTGATACACGTAGCGCTGGAGGTAGAATAAGCCGTTGAGGGTGTAGGTCATGATGGCGGGCGGGTAGTCCAGCTTATCGGACAGGCGTCTGGCGTCCGGATTGCGAACGGTATCGCGCAGGGCGTGCATGATCTGCGGGCAGACCCGCTCATACGGACCGTTTCCCACGGGGAGCATCTTATGGCGCAGACTGACGGTCAGACCCGTGATCTCAAAGCGCACCCGCCGCAGAAAGCGGTCGCCCGCCTCCTCCATTTCCGCCACGCTCTGATCCAACAGGGCATAGACGGCGGCGCTCACGCTTCCCAAGCTGAACAGATATGCGTCAAGGTTGCGGTAGAGGGTGCGTTCCAGCTTGTCGCGCGTCTCAAAATCCACGCCGCCCGGGTGGCATGCCGCCCACCGATCCATGCTTCGGTGCAGGAGCAGACGCACCTCGTCCTCCCGCTCCTTCAGGCGCGGACGCCCGATGATCCCGACGCGGAACATTTCGCCGAGCAGGGTTCGGTAGTATTGATTGAGCTTGATGTGGGCAAGCTCCATGGTTCGCCCGTTGACGGTGACAGTGCGTCGGCGCGGTTCTGCCACGGAATCCACCTCCCTGATCTGCAATAAATTTCATCAACCCTCAGTATACCAATTTTTTCTCCGCCTGTCAAGAACTGCGCTTTTACTTTCTGCGATCTGTGCGCGCTTTGATCTTGTCTGAGTAAGAGATGAAGGGCGGGCGACCAGTGTGTATAGTGCAGTAGCATAGTTTACAAAATGTGAAGGTACATAGTTTACAATGATATGGTAAAATAAGGG
>CABUHM010000093.1:0-5806 GCA_902491355.1 uncultured Eubacteriales bacterium | reverse complement strand
AAAAGCAGGGACGGTGCGTGACGGGAATCGCGGCAGACCGCCTGTGCAACCTTGGGTTCCAGACCCGCCTGCCGCATGGCGCAAAACAGATCGACCGTGCGATCCGGACGGCAGACCGTGTAAAACAAGCCGCCGTAGCGCAGCATTCCGGCGGCGGTGCGGCAGAAATCGCTCAACGTGCCGTTCATCTCATGCATCGAGATCTGACGGAGCGCATGCTCCGACGCGCGCCCCTGACAGACATAATACGGCGGGTTGGAAAAAACGACGTCCGCAGAATCAAATCGCCAGGTGCGGACATCGGCGCAATGCGCGATCACGCGGGAGGAAAGCCCGTTGTCCTCGGCATTGCGCGCGGTCAGCGCCGCCAGCGCAGGAACCAGCTCCAGCGCATGGATACACGACAGCTTGTTCCGCTTTGCCAAGAGCAGGGAGATCGCTCCCGTGCCGCATCCCAGCTCCACGCCGACCGAACGCGGACTGCGCCGCACAAATGCGGAAAGCAGAAGTGCGTCCGTCCCAAAGGTCAAGCCGTCGCGGCGCTCTGTAATAACAAGCCCGTCGTTGATCTCGGTTCGGATCTCGCGGGATTCGTCACGCAAATCGGGCAAAGCAGGTGAAACGGGCGAATCGGGAAGCTCGGACGAAAGGGACGCTCCCCGTGCGTCCGCGCAAAGCACACTCTGCATTTCGTCCTCGCCCGACGAACACATTTTCGGCTCGACTTGATCGCGGTCAATCACAAACACCCGTCTGTCCCCCTTCCCCGTAAAAAAATCGTAAAAATATTGAAAGCGCACTGCCGTAAAACAGGCGCATGGCTTTTCAAAGGGGAGGCGTCCATTGATACAGACGCCTCCCCTTTCCGTTGCGCCTAAGCGGCGCCGCCTATAGGAATCGGACAGGTGAGGTGTTAAAAAACGCAAAATGCGGTTTTCACAGTCTCATGCGCAGACGCATATGCTCTGCGCGGCACTGTCCGTTGCCAAAGGATATCCGATGTAGGAATCAGTCCTTAGCGGGTGCGCTGACAGGACATGTATCGGCACAAGCACCGCACTCAATGCATTCGTCAGCATTGATCTCGTACTTGCCGTCCTTCTCGGAAATTGCTTCAACGGGGCATTCAGCAGCGCAAGCGCCGCAAGCAATGCACTCATCGGAAATCTTGTATGCCATGATCGTATACCTCCAACATGTTTTGTGGCTATTGTATCACACTATGCCGAAAAAGTCAAACACTTTTCCGGTTAAATTTTCGGTAATTTTGCGGTATTTTTATGCAAAACAGAGAAAGTGCACACTTTTGACCGTCTTTTCCCCGATTTACCGACCGCGCGACCCGCATATTGCGAAAATCGCTCCCGCCAAAAAAACGAAAAAAGCGAATCGGACAGTCGTAAATACCGCAAATCGAAAAGCGCAAAAAACGCAACCGCACCGTTGATTTTTCAACGGTGCGGCTGCATTCGTATGTTCAGATTACGGCAATGCCTCAAAGGCAGTGATAATCTTCTTCAGCTTGGCGTTTGCGCCTCTCTTGTACGTATCGTACACGGATTCGTACTGGAAGGAGCCCCACGTATTCATGGTGCTGTAGACCTTGCCCACATCACCGATATCCAGGATCGAATAGTCAAATTGTCTGGTGGAGAAGATGATATCCAGCATGTTCTTGGACTCGTTATCGCGCAGGAGCTTGGAGTCGTAGCCGAGCATGGTATCGAACTCGGTGTTGTACACCGTATCGGTGGACATGCCGCCCAGAACATCCAGAATCGTACCGGTGCGATCCAATTCCTGATTGAACACAGGAATGATGTAGGAGGAGAAGAAGTGCTGGTTCACGGAGCCGCTGTATCTGGTCTGCGTATTGTCACGCATGGGCATCGGAATGATACCGAACTCGGTGTCCGTATTGCGGTATCTGTTCAGCTGGCAGGTAACGATCCAGTAGAAGAGCAGACGGTTATCTGAAAACATGGTGTCGCGGGCTTCGGTATCCAGATCGCCCTGATAGGAGATGTCGTTCTGGAACACCAGTTCATACAGTTTAGATGCTGCATTGACGTATGCCTCATCGCCCATCATCAACTGAGGAACACCCTCCTCATTCGGCTTTGTCTTAGGCTGATCAAAGCCGCTTGCAAGAACGCCGGCCCCCCCGCCGATCCACATGCCCCAGGAGTCCTCGGGGCCCATGTTGCCGTCGCCGGTATCAAAGGTAGCCTTCTTTGCCATGTCGGTCATGGTCTGAAGGGTCCAGTTGTTCTCCTTCACAAGGTCATAAGGATTGCTGAGGCTCAGGGTCTGAACCATATCCTTGTTGAACATCAGAAGGTTCACTGCCATATCGTCGTACACATTGATGTGACCGGCGATGGTGTACAGCTTGGAGTGGAAGAGCGTGAAGCTCTCCGCCATGTTCTGATCCCACCAGTCGTTGGAAAGATCCAGCGTCTCCACCTCGAGGAGGTTGGTGCAGTATCCTTCCATTGCAAGGGTCAGCGCCTCATACAAAGAGGTCAGCACGATATCGTAATCGGTGTCGCCGGTCTCAATTGCCTTGCGCACCATATCCTGCGTGGAATCGGTTCCGTCCCAGACAGGGGTGATGGTGATGTTCAGCAATTCCTCGGTCAAACGGTTTCTCTTGTAGATCGCGGATTCCAGAGGATCGGCACTGTCGGTTTCATACCAGATCTCGTTGAAGGTATCCTGCATGAAGTTGCCGTACCAGAAGCCGCCGCTCTGCATGCCGAGAACCTTGAATTCGTAGTCGCCGAAGTTGTTGCTGCCGTAACGATCCTTTACCTGCTGGGTCACGGAATCGGGATCGGAGGTCGAACCGCCCGTCGTCCCGTTATTTTCTGTGTTGGTTCCATTGTTCGGCTTGTTTCCGTCGCCGCACGCAGTCATAACCAGTGTCAGACAGGTGAGCATCGTCAAAATCAAAGCCAAGACGCGAACCATGGTTGTTTTTTTGCTCATGTTTTCTCTCCTTTACAAAATTTATGCTGTTTGCCGAACGCAAAGATTACTCAATCGCCTCAAAGTTGCGAACGATCTTCTTCAGCGCGGTCATTGCGGAACGCTTATAGGTATCCACAACCGATTCATACATAAAGGAACCCCAGTTATCCATGGTATAAATCTTGCCGATTTCGCCGAGACCCATAATGCTGTAGTCAAACAGACGGGAGTTCATCACGATATCCAGCATATCCTTGGAGCGGTTGTCGCGCAGGAGCTTGGAATCGTAGCCCATCAGGGTCTCAAAGGTGGTGTTGTAAACGGTCTCGGTGGAGTATCCGGACATGGTCTCAAAGATAACGCCGGTTCTGTCCAGATCCTGATTAAAGGTGGGGATAAAGTAGCAGGAGAAGAATGCCCAGTTCACGAAGTGGCTGTACTTGGACTGCTGAGAATCGAGCTTGGGGAAAGGCATCAGACCGAAATCAACCTGCAGGTTGCGATATCTGTTAAGCTGGCAGGTAATGACGGAGTAAAGAAACAGCTGATTGTTTGCAAACAGCTCGTCATCCGTACTGCCCAAATCCGCAGGGCGGGTGAATTCGCCCTCGATTACGGAGTTATACAGCTTTGCAGCCGCATTGACATGATTTTCTCTTGTCACGGTCAACTGAGGAATACCGTCCTCATCCGGTTCGGTCATAGGCAGATTGAAGCCGTGGAAGAAGCCGCCGGACTGGTTTGTGGTATAGGTGCTGTTCGCAGTATTGCCGTCGCCGTTGTCGTGGAAGGTCTTCTTGGACAGCTCGACGATGGTATCGATGGTCCAGTTGTTTTCGTCAACATAGTGGTACAGATCGCCGATACCGTACTGCTCTGCCATATCCTTATTGAACAGGAAGAACAGGATGGACATGTCGTCATAGACGTTGGCATGACCGGAAAGGATGTAAAGTCTGTCATTGAAGATGGTGTATGCATCGATAAGGTTCTGATCCCACCAAGGATGGGTGACGTCGATGGTCTCCACATCAAGGATATTCGCCATATAACCTTCCTGCGCGCAGTTCATGGACTCGGACAGGCATCCGAGGCATAGGTCGTAGTCGGTCTCGCCGGTGTCAAGTGCCTGACGAACCTTGTCAGTGGTCTCGCCCGCGTTCTGTGTCCACACAGGAGAGATGGTGATGTTCAGAAGATCCTCGGTTCTGCGGTTTCTGGTGTAGATCGCGGATTCCAGAGGATCGGCGCTGTCGGTCTCGTACCAAATCTCGTTAAAGGTATCGCCGAGAAAGCTGCCGTACCACCATGAGCCGCTCGCCATACCAAGAATCTTGAAGTCGTAGGCGTTAAAGTCGTAATCACCATACAGGGATTCGACTAACTGACGGTTGGAATCCGTCGGGGTGTCGTCGCCGCCCGACGCGGTTGTGGTCTTTGTCGTTGTGGACGCGTTGCCGTCGCCGCTTGTTTTGCAGGCGGTCAGAACCAGTCCGAAGACCGTGACGATCAGGAGCAATGCCGCAATAAGGCGGACATGCCGTGACGTATTATTCTGTTTCATTCAATACCTCCGTACACATTACAGAATGAATTCTACCATTCAGTGTATCATGCTTTCGGTCATTTGTCAAGAAACTAAGACAAATTCACCAATTTATTTCTGCAGATCGGGACCGTTTTTGGCTTGCGGTGCCGATTGCGGGCTGCGCGGCTTGCCTGCATCGCGCGGCGGCATGTTCGGATTATCCTTTCCGCCGCTGTTCGGACGGCGGTGTCGACGGTTGTTCTGACGGTTCTCGCCGTTTGCGGGATTCTGCGCGTTTGCACGGCGTTCTCCCTGACGGCGATTGTCATTATCGCGGGGCTGCTGCGAACGCTGTGCGGGGGCTGAAGCGGAACGTTCGTTTTTCCGCTCATTGCGGCGGCGCTCCCCTGCGGCTCTTTCGCTGTCCTCCGCCGTCTGCGCGGGACGCGTCACGCGGGAAGGCTCTTCCTCGGGCATGGGTGCGTCAAACGAAGCGCGCTTCCGGATCTGGCGGCGCGGCGTCTGCCGTCCCTCTCCGCCCGATGTCCGTGCGGCACGCGGGGGACGCTCCGCCGTCATTTTCGACGGAATTCTTCTGCCTGCCGATGCGGAGCGCTGTGCCGCTTCCTTTTCGGCATGGCGGGAAACTGCCCGCCCCTGCTCCTCGCTGACCAGAGCGGAAAAGGCTTCCTTTGCACCCGACGGCTTGAGGATCTTCACATCGTCGCGGTGATACACGCGGGGCGATTCCTCCGGGGAGGCGGCAAGGCGCACCTTGATCCACCCTGCAAGGGGGGAATTCTCGGTCACGATGCCCGCGCCGTCCGCCGTTTCCACCAGCGCGTCCACACGCGGCGTGCGCGCGATCTCCTCGGCATAGGTCTCCGATTCGTAGCGCAGACAGCACATCAGTCTGCCGCACGTACCCGAAATCTTTGCAGAATTCAGCGAAAGATTCTGCTCCTTTGCCATCTTGATGGAGACCTGCACGAAATCCGACAAAAAGCTGTGACAGCAGAAGGGTCTTCCGCAGATGCCCAAGCCCCCGAGCAGCTTCGCCTCATCGCGAATACCGATCTGCCGCAGTTCGATGCGCGTGCGGAATACCGACGCCAGATCCTTGACCAGATCGCGGAAATCCACTCTGCCGTCCGCCGTAAAGTAGAACAGAAGGCGGCTGTTGTCGAACGCATATTCCACGTCCACCAGCTTCATTTCCAGCTTATGCTGTGCGATCTTCTGCACGCATACATTGAAGGCATCCACCTCCTTGACGGCGTTATCCTCGGCGCGCTTCCGATCCTC
>CABUHM010000092.1:0-5828 GCA_902491355.1 uncultured Eubacteriales bacterium | reverse complement strand
TCGGCAAGCTCACCCCGGCTCATCGCCTTACCGCCGAATACGGCATCCGTTATGCCCTCGGCACGGGTGTCGGACGAGGCGGTGTGCGCAAGATCGAGGAAATAATCGAACAGATTTTCGGCGTTGTTCCCCGCGTTGACCATATCGGAAGCCGCGCTTCCCTTGAATATCTCAGAGGTCACGATGTCCCATATCGCAAGATTCGGGTCTGCCTTGGTCGCCTTGCCCATGAGCTGTCCCGCACCGTAGGAGCCTGCCCCTCTCACAAGCGCTTCCCGCCAGTTTCCGGTTCCACCGTATACGTCTGCGGCTTTCTGCAACGCTTTGGAAACACCCACGCCCGCGTCAAACAGCTCGCCGTATTTGCCGAATTTACCAAAGAATTGCAAGCTCGACAGTTTATCAAGATTATCCAGAATGCTCCTGTTCCTGTCCGCCGCCTTCAGCATTTTATCGTAATCGACGGTGATCAGTCCCCAACAGATCTTGAACTTGATCGACTCGGGTTCGTACCTTCCGCCCGAAAAGCCGAGGAAGGATAACAGGAATAAAAGCAACAGAAACGCCGTGCCGCCCATGCCGAGCAACCGTTTCAGCCAGCCGACGGGATCCTTTGTCAAATCGTCGAACGTCGGACTGCCGTCGTACTCGCCGAGCCGACCGCCCGTGGAGTCATCCACATCCTTTTCGCCCGAGGCATAGCCGCCCTTGTAGTCGCCGTCGGTTTTCAGGCTCCAGTGGGAGGTGTAGTCCTTCACCTCGCCGCCGCTCATCAGATAGACGGACTCGCTGTAGGAACGGAATTGCAGTCTGCCCTCATAGTCGATCTCGGGCGTCAGCGCGTCGTTTTGGTTGACCAGCGCGTCCAAAAGCCGCCATGTGGTACTACCCTCCTTGGCATAGAGGGTCAGACCGAGGATCTTATCGTTGTCGGACAGATCGCGCAGATATCGGAACGCTTCCCAACTGTCTACATCCATGCCGATGTCGTAATTGCCGATCACCGTGTCGTACCAGCCGAAGGCAGTGAAATCAATGAAGGTCAGGTTGTCGGGCAGACGGATATCCCGCAGGGATATACAGCCCTCGAACGCGCCCATGGCGATCCAGTCCAGCTTGGGCATTTCGGGAATGCTCTTCAGCGACACATCGATCTGAAACGCATACTTTTCTATGTATTCAAGGTTTTTGCACCCCGAGATTTCTTCAAGATTGACAGAGCTTAACCGACGGATACAGGTCACATTATCGTTGACGTACACCTTTGTAAGGTTGTGATTTTCCACATCCAGTCCCACGACCTTGACATCACCGTAAACCGGTATATTGATTTTTTCGGGAACGGCGACCTCGCTGTCCGTGCCGACATAGGTGGCATAACCGCAGACCTCGCCGGTGGCGTATTCCACCAGAATCTCGGAAATGCGCCAGTCCGCCAGCTTGGAAAAATCATAGCGGTAATAATTCAGCGTGTTGTCCACACGGCTGGCGTAGATCTGATTGTCTGTCTGACGTTGCATATAGTAAATGCGTGTCGCGTCTCTAACGGTGTCCCATGCCGGATCGTCGGCACTTGCGGGCTTGTTGATGATCTGACGCATGCCCGTATAGTAGAGCTGGTAAAAGGTCCATGCTTCGGCAACGTCCCAGTTACCGATGGGATCATTCTGATCCGGCTGTTTGGCGATCGGATCAGGCAAGGCTTTGCCGGAATCCAGCAGTCCCGCTAAAATAGTTTCATCCGTTACCGTCGGACCGGGCGGCGCATAGGTGTTTCCTCCGGTGCCGTCGCCGACCGTATCCGGTATATGCTCCATATCGTCTTTAGTACCGTAATAGAAGCCGCAGTCGGAAAGGAAAGCAAGGTCGTGCTCGCCGATATATCGGAAGTAATCGGACAAAGCGACTCCGTCAATGCCCAACTCCTCCTTGCTTTTATTGGAGTTTATTGAGCGTCCCGGCACTGCTTTTCCGCTTGCAAACTGCCCGTAGCAGTCGGGGCAGTAATAGCCCTTGACATAGCAGAGCTTGTTTCCCACACGCTCAACCACACCGGGTACCTCCCGCATAATGCCGTTTTCCTCTTCCACGTAGTATTCGACCATTTTACTGCCGTGCCACGCGCAACGGTATACCAGCCCCGGCACCTTGGCGGTGTCCGGATCGTCCGGATGATAGTAGTCCTCAAGCAGTACCGTGTTGCCGCTTTTCCGCGCAGACACCGTCACCGACATGAGCGACAGCACCGTGATCGCCGCGAATACAACCGCCAACAGCCGCGCCCATCGTTTGTTGTGCTTCTTGTGTTACATGAGCCGTTCCTCACTTTTCCTTTGTTGCAGACCTTGGGTTCGGATCCGTCCCGCGTTTGACGCGTTTGACGTCATATATGGCAATTATAGCATAGCGGCATCCTGTTTGCACGGCTCTTCCGAAACTGGCAATTGACACTTTTGGAAATCGGGTCGCTCGGTGCCATGATATCAGCGACCACATCCCCTTCCCTCATGCTCGGGCAACATCGGGGCACAGCACGGGTGCAACCACAGTCCATTGCGGCACAATATTGCACAGCACCATACAGTATGCCTGCGTTTCGGAAGACCCGCACAGACTTCGCGCCCCGCGTCGGGACGCGCGCGGCTTGCCGCGCGCGTAGGGGATCGGCGGCAGTCACATAAAACCGCTTGTACAGACGAGATCCGCCGCCGTCCCTTCGGACGGCGGCACCCGACGCGGGGCTTCGCATGTACCTCAAACCCGCACTGCCCTAAATTACAAAAAGCGGACGACCGATGGTCACCCGCTATACAGCAACACATATGCAAAAAGCTACTTATTGCATGTAATAAGAAAAGCGTTTTCGATCTCCCGAACGGCACTGAGTTTCATGTTCGTTTTTGACAAAGATGAAACAATATCGTCCACCGTATCAGGGTAAACCTCAATTCTTCTGTCCCCCATATCGATATATTTACTTTGGTTTTTGTCAATAGACAGGCAGAAAACGCCGCCGACTTTAAGAAGCGAATCAACCTTTGCAATAACTCCTTGCTTGTCCTCAAAGTGCATCATCGTCAAAGAGGAATAGATCACATCATATGTGAGAGTAAACGGATACCGTAAAAAATCCGCACATAAGTATATAATGTTGGAATAAGCGCTTAAATTAATGCTTGCTCTCTCAATTGTCTTAGGAGAAATGTCAATACCCGTCAGCTGTAAACAATGCGGAGCAACCTTTTTTGCAATTCTTCCGGTACCGATGCCTATTTCAAGAACCGTTTTTTCCTTTCCGAGAGCCATGGCATCTATCAATGCCTGACCATCCCACCTGTCCATGTATTCCTGCAAAACAGGCGGATCACGAAAGGGATCATTGCCTTCATCGATCAGTAAATCATAGTGCATTGTAATACGTTCGGTTACTGAATCGTTCATTGCCTGTTTTCCTTCTTCGATTTGAGATTGTTCTTCGCCGTGGTAACGGACTTAATGAGTAAAAACCTTGTTGTTGCACATTTGCGGTCAAGCCGCTTGTATCTCTGCTCGTCAATATATCCGCTTTTCCATAGCATTTCAAGCCATTTGCCCGTTTCATTGGCTTCTTTGAGCGATATTTCGAGCTTTGCAATAAAATCCGCGGACCGTGGGCGTATTTGCTTTCGGCAATATTGGCACAAATGCTCGTTGCACTTCTGCCGATTTGATTCGAGATTATATTTTCGTGTCTTGCATGTAATTCTTTCGTCAACTGCAAAACTTCAACGGATAATTCCATGGAAAGATCACCAAGCTTATCTTCTCTCACAATTTCACCGCCTTCCGCACCAAATATAATACCATACTTCCGATCAAGAATCAATATCATTTATGCGCAGAATCGAACGACTGCGCTTCCGTTTGCGCGAAGCGCAACTCCATTGGGCGCAAGCCCACATCATTTGCGCTCCGCGCAACCTCACTTGTGTCCGCCTTGCGGCGAAATGATATCAGCCTACAGCTGAATGATGTTGCGTGCGCCGCACGCAAACGAAGTTGTGCCCTGCGGCACAAATGAAAAATCCGAAAGTCGAAACTTTCGGATTTTTGTGACGTGTGTCCGATTTAGATGCAAAACCGTGTGTGGCTGATTTAGATGCACGATGGTTTTGCAGAGGGTACACTACCCCCTTGGCGATGATGGGAGTTAAAAGACTCCGCGTTCTACCGGACTTTTAACGCCATGCTTGTAACGAAGCCTATGTAATACTATCGCAAGTCATTACGAGTAAATTTGTTTAATTCTTTATAACACAAACAGCGGGTTTTTCATTATCTTCAACCGCTTTTACCCAATCCATTTCAAACAACTTACTCACTAACTTGTCTATCGAATAGAAGCGATAAACAAATGCGCCAACATATTCTGCGTTTTTACGGATATGAGAAGGAGCAAGATCCGCGGTAATATTTGCGGCAAGCTCGGCAGTCTTTCGGTTCAAGTCCGAAACAATAGTGATGCACTCTTGCAGCATCTGCTGAAGTTCATCGTATTCCTCATTCGACCAAACAGCAAAATTAGCCTTGCCGTCCTTAGCATAATGAAAATCATTTAGTACTTTTTGCCAATCCTTCGGCAAATACTCAAAGCAATCAACAGCTGTGCAAACTATGGGATCGGTCATTTGTCCTTCGAAGTGCTGTGCATTTAGTGTTTGTCTGAAATTCATGGCGATAACACTTCCGCGCCCATCACTTGCCGGGCAACCATTGTAAATACCTTGAATACCTCTTGGTAATTTATCTCCAATAACATTCTCGTTACTTCTGCCCCAAATAATACCGTGTCCGCCACCACCGTTTACAAGTGAATACGGTCCGTCTTTGGGCAATTCTCCGTAATTCCTTTCAAGATCGTTTTCGGTATCAATCAATGAATAATGTAAGCACAAAAGAAGCTTTTGCCAATGCGCGAGATTGGCGTTTTCAAATCGGTTTCCAAAGCGAGCATCGAACTCATCAGCGACAGCAATAAACTTTTGTGCGCTTTCCTGGGTAAGTTCTTTCAGTTTTCCATCAATCGTTTTTGTGCAATCAAGCGTAAAAATCGGAATGTTCGTCAGATACTTTCCATTGTTGCAAGCAAGATACTGACGGTCAACGAGCAATTTGATCTCGTCCTCAAGGTAAGGGAGCGCAACCCCAAGCTCTATACTGATTTCCTGTATAGTTACTGGGCTGTAATATGCCGCGAGTAAAATATTCCCTTTGATCTTTCTTCTTTGGAAATCACGGTATTCGCGATCATCTTCTGCTTTTGTTCCCCAAAAATCAATCTCAAAAATATTGGGGCGATAGCTCTTTTCTCCATATAGTCTTTCCATATTCATACCCTCTCTGATAATCTTTCTTGCACGGAACAAATAGTACTTTACCATTTCCGTGCTGATCTGTAATTTTTTCGCTACTTCGGAACAGGAGAGATTTTCAATATAGTATAAAACAGTTGTCTCACGGTATTGCTTTGACAACAATGAGAGTTCGCGCCGAAGAAGATTTAGTTCTTCTTTTTTGGCAATCTCCTCTAACACAGACTCAGATTCGTCGGCAATATTTTCGTCGAGCTCCGTTGTACGACTTGTGTCTTTTGACTTTTTACGAAGATAGTCCATATAAACATTCTCCGCAATTTTCCACATAAAGCCGTAAAAACGTTTCTCATCTTTTAGGTTTGGAGCTGATCTGACTATTTCATAAAGAATATTACTCGCAAGCCATTCTGCTTCTGCTACATTTCCGAATCTTGTCAATGCAAAGCCAAATATCGACTTCATATTCTCCGTTAT
>CABUHM010000091.1:0-5856 GCA_902491355.1 uncultured Eubacteriales bacterium | reverse complement strand
GTAACCAAGAGCCTTAAATACAACAGGGATAAAATCATAAACAACCTAACCGCCGTCATTCAGTCCATCATTGCTATGGATACGACGGGTACGGATGTCCTAAAGCTGCAAGAGCAGATTAAGAAGATTGAGGGCAAACGGGCTAATCTGATTGACCTGTATATGTCCAATCTAATCAACAAGGATGAATTTACCGCCACCCGTGCAAGCTGCGATGCGGAAATCGAGGAGCTTCAATCTATCATCGAAAGCGTGGATAAGCAGCGGGAAATGATAGAACAGCAACAGCAGCTCTTAAAAGAGATTGAGGACGCAATCAAAGAGATTGTCAGCGGCGTGGAGTACGAAGATGAGTTCTATAAGCACATTTTAGACAAGATGGTAGTTCAAGATAAGGACAACATAGATGTATATCTGAATTTGCTTCCTATGAAGTGGAGCTATACGGTTGCAAAAGCATCAAAAAAAGCCGTAGCCTCTGAATGGAACATTTCAGAGGCTTCTCTACCGATATCGGTCAAAAGTCCCTTGATGTCGTTATACGGCATTGCGTAGCGTTGCGAAAGGTACCGCAGGGATGCCCCAAGCTCACCGTCGGGTCCTCCGAATTGCGTAATGACCAGCTTTGCCAGGCGCGGATTCGGCGTGCGGATCTTCACCGGATATTGGAGCTGTTTTTCATATTGCCACATGTCTGTATTGCCATCCTTTCTCTTTTGTCATATTAGTTGCAGGAATATTCCCACGGCCACGGTCCGTCGATCCATTCCCAACGTTCTGTTCCCGTAACGTCGGCGGCGGTCATAATCCATGGACCGCAGCATTTCTCGTATTCGCAGATCATTTCGGTTTGCTTACCGATATATTCCTCGCGTGTTTCCAAGGCACGGCAATCATCTGGATGGGTATCCAAAAACAGCTCGACCTCATAAATTGCGAATCCCAACGCACGGATTTTTTCGGCAAGCTGTACACATGTTCTTTCCATCAGCATCTACCTCCTGTCTTGAGCGGCTTGACAAGCTGTGAAAACAATGTGCCACAGCGCAGTGCCGTCTCGGTATCCAGAAGCTCTTTGAATTCCTGAACCGGTACATATGCCATAACCGGAAGGTTATCGCTCATATCGGTGCAGGACTGACATCTCGCGCTTTTCTGCGCCATCATATAACGCTGCCTGTTCATTTGTATCCTACTCCTGTTCTTCTTTGAATTTGGTAGTCCCTTTTCCAGTGTATGCGCAAACAAAAAAAGAGCCAATGCTTCGGCTCTTTTTTCTTTGGCGACGGATGGTATGCGGACGCCGTAAGATTGTCGGGAAGGTCAAAGGAATGCTCTCGCTGTGATCGCCGTTGAGCATTTCCTCCGTAACGGTGAAGGGGAGGGAAGTGCGGGAAACGGATTCTCCGTTCTGCTTTGTGTAGCATTTCAGGCGGTAGCTTTCGACACCCTGAGGATACAACAAAATGTCGGTCACGCGGCTATAGTCATGGCGACAAACGACCTGCTTGTCCGCGTTGAGGAGGTGAACGGCGTACAGCACATCCGATGTGTCGAGATCGCCGTTCTCCGCAAGGTGTGCAACCAGCATTCCCTTGCCGACGATGACCGATGCCGATGTGATGTAGCGTGCCAACTGTTGTTTTTTCTCCGGATCGGTACAACGGACGGTCTTCTTTTTGGGACGGATCAGTGCGCGGCGAACGATATGCGCGGTTCTGCCGGTTTCCCGCTCTGTAATATAGAGCTTGAAATAGTAACCGCCCTTGACAGCGGGTTCATAGCTCACGACTGTACCGGGTTCGTATTCGCGGCTTTCCACAACCTCCCGGTCGGAATTAAGGATCTCATAGCGGCAGGAAAACGACTTTTTGGGATTGAGCATATCAAATCGGCATTGGAAGCGATTGTCGAAGTCCAATGCGTAAAAAGCCTGTCTTAAAGGAGGCGGCACCGTGGACGGCATCGCGGAAGGCAAAGGACAGACCGATCTCCGGATAAGAGAAGGAGGCCGTGTAAACGCCCCAGCGCGGAATAAACAGGCGGTTCACCCCTTTGTGAAGAGAATAGCTGTGCTTCGTGCCGTCGGTGTCCGTTAAAGTCATGGTAAAATCACTTTTCGGTTCTTTATCCAACGTGACCTTGATCACATCGTCCGCCCAACGGGTGATCTTCATGGGGCAGTACAGCACCGAAAAAAACCGTGGAACAAACAAAGTCAGGGGAATAGTTGCTGATACCGTTATGGGTTTTGATCCGATTGTTGACAGTAACGTCGAAGTTATCATATCCGGTTTTTTTCAGGCATTCGAGCATGGGAAGGAAATGCGACTGATAGAACTTATCGTGCTCGGAGCTGAGCAAATGGAGTTTTGTATTGGGCTCCTGCGGGATCAGATCGGAGATCTGCCGATTCAGGAGATGAAAAGCCTCCGCCGGATCGCAGTCGGAACCGACCATATCCTCCCAGTAATGATTGTGGGTGTCGCGGCAGAAGGTGCCGAGATAAAAGGGAGGAACGGCGGAAATGATGTGTCTCACGCAGAGCCGCAGACCGAAGTAGACCTCGGCAAAGCCGCCCTTGCAGGAACCGACGGTGATAACGTGATCCATGGGAATGTTGCGCGTGCGGCATACCGTCCGAATTAAATTGCACACCTCATCCGCCAAGGTGAAATCCATATGATGGCACAGGTAAAAGCAGCCGTCATCCACCAACGGTATCCTGGATATTCAGGTGGCTTACGGGAAAACCGGAGAGCGCCTGGATGAAATTATACGGATGCTTGATCTTCGAACCGCCCTCGCGTGCGGCGGAAAAGGCAACCGTCAGCCAATCGGCATCTGAGCTTTTATGTGGGGAGAGAAGGTAATTGAACCGATACTTGCCGTTTGTGGTGTATTCGCATTGTTGATCGAAAACAGACATGACAAAGAATTCTTTCTGAATCAATGATTATGCAAAACAGCGTAAATAGCTGTGTCGGACGCGCGGTGGCTGCCGCAGGATGCTCGGACAGATTTCAGGCGGCTTACAGGAGCATGATGCCTGCCTTTTCGCAGGCGGAAACGGTCTTCTCGTCCCAAATGGAGGACTGCACCTCACCGATATGGCAGCATTCCATCAAAAGCATGCACAGTCTCGACTGTCCGATGCCGCCGCCGATGGTGAGAGGCAATTCGCCGTTGAGGAGCATTTTATGGAAGGGCAGGTCCCGTCTTTCCTCGCAATGCGCCATGGTCAACTGGCGGGACATGGAGTCGGGATCGACGCGGATGCCCATGGATGAAACCTCAAAGGCACGTCCCAGAACCGGATTCCAGAAGAGAATGTCGCCGTTGAGCGACCAGTCGTCATAGTCGGGTGCACGTCCGTCGTGCGGCTTGCCCGAGCGGAGCGGCGCGCCGATCTGCATGATAAAGGCGGTCTTATGCTCACGCAGATAAATGTTTTCCCGTTCGGACGGGGTGAGGTCGGGATACATGTCCTCCAGCTCCTGTGTGGTGATAAAAGACACCTTTTCGCAAATGTCAGCGTTCAGTTGCGGGAACTTTACGCGGAGCGCTTCGTTGGTGCGGCACACAGCCGACACGATGCCGCGGACGGTCTCCTTGAGGTACTGGAGATTCCTTTGCTCGGGGGTGATGATCTTTTCCCAGTCCCACTGATCCACGTAAACCGAGTGGAGGTTGTCCAGTGTGTCCTCATCGCGTCGGATGGCGTTCATATCGGTGACAAGACCTTCGCCGGGCAGGAAGTGATAGCGTTTGAGCGCAAGGCGTTTCCATTTGGCAAGAGAGTGAACGACCTGCGCCTCGGTGCCGACGGCGGGAATGTCGAAGGCAACGGGGCGCTCCGTGCCGTTGAGGTTATCGTTCAGCCCCGAGGATTCCCGAACGAACAGGGGTGCGGATACGCGTTTGAGCGAAAGGGTATTGCAGAGAACGTGCTGAAAAGAGGTCTTGATGACCTCGATCGCCATTTGGGTCTGATAGACATCGAGCTTGGGGCGGTAGCTTACCGGAACGGAAACGTGTGTCATTATATCGTATCTCCTGTAGCAGATTTGAGTTAGAATTCAAGAGAGGAAGAGTGCATCACAAATAGCGGTTGAGCAAATATTCGCGCAGGGTCGAGACCAGCCAAATGGCCGTGAGCAGAAAAGCGAGGCACGGCAGGATGTTCCATACCCAGTATTGCGGGAAAAAATACAGTGCGGCATAATTGACGGCACCCGAAAGCAGGGAAACCGTTCCCGTGACCGCAAGCAGTACGCTGCGTCCGGTAAATGAGCGGCGGGTCGAAATGTCGCGCTGTTTGACCGTTTCCATATCCTCTGTGACCCTATGCGAGGTATACTGTCGGGATATGTCCTGAAAGCAGAAGAGAATCAGGAGCAGGAGTGCCGCGGACAGCGCCGTGCACACCCCGTCGATGACGATGGAAAGGCGGATCTGAGAGACGGCGCGCGGCGTGACCGAAAGTCCCGTGTCATAATACCGCCGCGCCATAACGATGCTGACGGCGTAATCCGCGCAGGAGAGAGCACCGCATACGGCAGACAGGATCATTCCGCGCCTGCCCCAACGGGTATCGCGCCGCATGACGGCAAAGCCGACAAAGGCAAGGACAGCCGCTATGACGTCGGGCATGATATTGATGCCGTCGAAATAGAAATCGTAGAACATTGCCATTGCCCAGCCGAAGCACAGAAGTCCTGCACGCAGTCGCCGTCCGAGGAACACATCGGTCTTTGGGGCAACGCGCGCGGCGTAGTCCTTCTGTATGTTGTCACAGAATGCGGTATCGCCGACCGAAGCCCGCCAAAGCCGCACAAGCTGTACAAGCCAGATGATGCCGAACACAAGGGTCAGCAGGGTGGAAAGCAGATAGAAGGGAAGTTGATAGGAGGCGAGCACATAGCCAAGCTCCTCGTCGAACCACAGATACAGGGACTGAGGCAGGAACATGGCAAGCGCATTGACCATAATCAGTGCATACATCCACCGTGCAAAGGTGTCGAGCGATTTCAACAGGGCATTGCCGTCGTAACGGGAGCCGATGTAAAACAGCCCGAGGAAGAAGTGGCGAAAGACGAAGATGCCGAGCACGCCGTCAGCCAGTGCATACACAAAGGTGAGCACCATAAGATAGCCGCCGTCGAGCAGAAAGAGATTGACGAACGCCAAAATCAGCTTGGACAGGCTCAGAAGCATGAGGCGGGCAAAGCCGCGCCGTGCCGTGCTCAGCTCGGGGGAAAGGTCGCGCAGACGGGTCAAGCCGTAGATCATAAAGGCATAGCCGATAAAATCGGGAAACGGGTCGAACAGCATGACCGACGGCGAGAACAAGAACATCATGCCGAAAAACAGGGCGTTGATGCCCGAATTTCGGTCACTGATTTTGAGCTTGCTCATTCACCGTCATCCCCGTCTGCCTGAAAGCCGCAGCATTTCTTATACTTTTTGCCGCTGCCGCAGGGGCAGGGATCGTTTCTTCCGACCTTTTTGGGCTTCTGCACACCGGGACGGGAAACGGGAGCGGCACTGCCGCTTGCTCTCTGCCCGGGCGCACCCTCAAAGCCTTCTCCCGTCACCTTGGAGACCTCAACACGCTTGACGGTCTCGGTGGGCATAGCGGAAAGGATCATACGGACGGTGTCCTCGCGGATCGCCTCGATCATTTCGTCGAACAGGTCGGCGCCGGCAATGCGGTATTCGTTGACCGGATTGCGCTGTGCATATGCCTGCAGGCTGATGGATTCCTTGAGATCATCCATGGCATCCAGATGATCCATCCATTTCAGGTCGACGTTGCGCAACAGGACCTTGCGCTCGATATCCCGCATGTGTTCG
>CABUHM010000090.1:0-5870 GCA_902491355.1 uncultured Eubacteriales bacterium | reverse complement strand
GAAGCTGCAGGGTCTGCTTCCGCTTTGCCAGAACCGCCTCGCAGGAGATCCGCACCTCGTCTAAAAATGCGGGAAGGTATACCTTTTCCACGGTCAGCTCGCCCTCCGAGGAAGATGCCAGCTCCAGCAGCTTGCCGGAAAGGTCGCGCAGTCGCTTTGCCTCCTCGGTGATGATTCCCGCCTGCTCCTCCCGCTCCTCGTCGGGCACTACGCGGCGAATGCGCAGAAGATCGGCAAAGCACAGGATGGAGGTGAGAGGCGTTTTCATCTCATGCGCCAATGCATCCACAAAGCGCTGACGCGCGCGGGCAATGCCTTCCAGACGTTCCACGGTGGACGAAAAGGAATCCGCCATTTCGTTGAATGCCTGTGCCGTGGAGCGATCCACGGAGCCATCCGTCGGAGACAGACGCGTGTCGTAGCCGCCGCTTGCCACGGCATGCAGTGCGGAATCCAGACGACGATGCCGTATCCCGAACGGAAGCCACAGAAGGGACAGGACACCGACCGATAGCGCCGCAACCCCGAGGCAGATCCAACGAAGTGCAAAGATGCGCTGTTCGTAGGCGGAACGGATGTCGGACAGGTCGCTTTCCATGCAGATCTCCAGACGGCTCCACTGCACCGTCATGCATGAGACCGTTTGCAAGTGCAGAGCCTGTCCGTCCTCCCGAATCGTTGCGGACAGAACATCCGCGACCGCCGCGTTACTGTCTCCCACCTCGCCCCGTTCCGTGAGCACCGCGCCGTCGCACAGCACCCGAATCCCGTATTGCTTGGGAAGATAAGCCGCGCACTGCTCGGCGGCGCGGGTCATTTGCGCCTGTGTGAGCGGAAAGCCCGAATCGGACTGTGCTCCGTCGTTGAGTGCGTTCCAAAATCGCTCCTCCCACTGCGTGTGCCACGATTCCTGACGGATGCGTTCACTCTCTTCGGCATCCTCGGCGGCGCGGCGTACAATGCCGAAGCTCAGTGCGGACAGAACGGCAAACAGGCAGGCAAATGCGGGAAGAATCATTTTCCGATACATGACCGCGTCACTTTCCTTCCAGACGGTAGCCGAGCTTGGGGACGGTGACCAGCCGCTCGGACAAGCCCAGCTTTTTCCTTAACTGCTGAATGTGAATATCCACCGTTCTTGTCTCGCCGCCGTAGCCATAGCCCCACACAGCCGCCAGCAAGCGGTCGCGGGAGACGGCGACATCGCGGTTTTGCAGGAAAAACACGAGAATGTCGAATTCCTTGGGCGTCAGCATGACCCGTTCGCTGTTCCGCGTGACGGTGTGACTGTCAGTATCCACGCAGATCTCGTCATAAGAGAGCTGATGCGTCCCGCGATGACAGCGGCGCAGGATCACTTCGATGCGGGCAAGCAACTCCAATGCCTCAAAGGGCTTTACGATGTAATCCTCGGCGCCCAGTCGCAGTCCCGTGACCTTATCCATCATACTTTGGCGCGCAGTGAGGAAAATGACGGGGATCTCCCGATAGCGTATCCGCTCCATGACCGCAAAGCCGTCCATATCCGGCAACATGACGTCCAGAAGGATCAGATCGAAGCTCTCTTCCTCCACGGTTTTCACGGCACTCGCGCCGTTACTGCACACCGAACTGCGGTATCCCGCGATCTGCAGAACCGCCTCGATGGTCTTGGCGATGTTGGTATCGTCCTCAACGATCAGAATGTCCGCCATTTTTCTCCGTGCCTCCGGTTTTTCTTTTTACTACGTCATATTATACCACGTCCACGCGCATGTGGCAAGGGATTGCGCCCTCGGTTTTCGGTTTTTACATTTCTCTTACAAAAATATGAGGACATTCTGCATGCGGCAGCGGTATCCTGTTTTCGGACATCGGGAGGTGGAGAAAATGCAGAAGGAGCAGGCAATGCGGTGCACAAAAGAGCGGGGATACGGTTTCTGCGCATGCGGAAGGCAGGGCTATACCTCGCTTGACTTAAAGCTCCTTGCCATGCTGGTCATGGTGTTTGACCACACGATCACGTTGCTTCTGCCGCACTGTCCTCTCAAGGATATCTGCCGCGTGCCGGGAGGCATTTGCGCTCCCCTCATGTGCTTCCTCACGGCGCAGGGCTACCGTTATACTAAAAGCAGATTGCGATACCTCCGTAGATTGCTTGCGTTTTCGGTGCTCTCCCACCTTCCGTATGTCCTTTGCTTTGACTATACGTTCACCGAGGCGACAAGCGTCCTCTGGAGCCTTTCCATGGGCTTGGTCGCCCTGATGGCGGTACGGGACGGCAGGAACGTGCCGATGTGGGCGCGCGTCCTGATGGTTCTGTGTGCCTGCTGTCTTGCCGTCCCCGCAAACTGGAATTACATCGGCGTTCTCTGGGTCGTGGGCTTCGGATGCTTTCCGGAGGACAGGCCGCGCGGATTGCTCTTCTTTTTCTCGGTCAGCGTGTTTTTGTGGATCCTGCCCGGGGTACTGCGGTACGGTACGGATCACTCGTATCGCGTCGGCGTTCTGCTTGCAGCCTATCCGATCTCGCGCTACAACGGGGAAAAGGGATATGCGAGCCGTGCGGTGCAGGGGCTGTTTTACTGGTTCTATCCTTTACACTTATTACTGCTGTTTCTCATTTTCCGCGTGCTGTGACCGAATTTTCGGTATCGGGTCGGGGTTCTGTGTCCGAATTGCGCGAAAAGTGCCGCCCGCACTTGACAAAGGACGAGCCGTAGTGTATAATACCCGTGGTATCCGGAGCACCGATGAGGTGCTTTCGGTACGTTTTCTCTGGAGAACAGAGAACAATACGAAAAACGGGGACTGCCGCGACAACGGTACACAGCGGCTCTTTTTATGATTTGGGAGGCATATATATGCAAATCTATGAGGAATTGCGGGCGAGAGGTCTGATCGCACAGGTCACGGACGAGCCTGAGATCCGCGAGCTGATCAACAACGGCGGCGCAAGATTCTACATCGGCTTCGACCCCACCGCAGACTCTCTGCATGTGGGACACTTTATGGCTTTGTGCCTCATGCGCCGTTTGCAGATGGCGGGCAATAAGCCGGTCGTCCTTCTGGGCGGCGGTACGGGATATGTGGGCGATCCCTCGGGTCGCACCGATCTGCGTTCCATGCTCAGTCCCGAGACCATTCGTCACAACTGCGACTGCTTCCTGCGGCAGATCAGCAAATTCATCGATTTCAGTGAGGATCGTGCCATTGTGGTGAACAACGCCGACTGGTTGCTCAAGCTGAATTACGTTGATCTTCTGCGTGAGGTCGGCGCTTGCTTCTCGGTCAACAACATGCTTCGCGCCGAGTGCTACAAGCAGAGAATGGAGCGCGGTCTGAGCTTCCTCGAATTCAATTATATGATCATGCAGTCCTACGATTTCTACTACCTGAACCGTCACTACGGCTGCAACATGCAGTTCGGCGGCGACGATCAGTGGAGCAATATGCTTGCGGGCACCGAGCTGATCCGCAAAAAGACCGGAAAAGACGCTTACGCCATGACCATCACTCTGCTTCTGAACAGTGAGGGAAAGAAGATGGGCAAAACGGCGAACGGCGCTGTCTGGCTCGATCCCAACAAGACTACGCCGTTTGAATTCTATCAGTATTGGAGAAACGTCAACGATGCGGACGTGATGAAGTGCATCCGCATGCTGACCTTCATCCCGCTGGAAGAAATCGACGAGATGGACAAGTGGGATGATTCCCGCATCAATGAAAAGAAGGACGTGCTGGCGTACAGCCTGACCTCTCTTGTTCACGGCGAGGAAGAGGCAAACCGTGCGCGGGAAGCCTCCCGTGCGCTCTTCGGCGGAAACGGCGACGACACCAACATGCCCACGACCGCAGTTCCTGCGGCTTCCCTGACCGACGGGGCGATCGGCGTGGTCGATCTGCTGATCCTCGGACGTCTTGCCGCAAGTCGCGGCGAGGCACGCCGTCTGATCGAGCAGGGCGGTATCTCGGTGGACGGTGAGCGCGTGGAGCAGTTCAACACCGCGATCCCCGCAGAGCGTCTGGCTGAGGGCGTCAAGGTCAAGAAGGGCAAAAAGATCTTCCATAAGTTTATAACGGAGGCGTGAGCGCACGGCGAATAGCATTCGCTGTCCGTCATGCAGTAAACCGATTTTTTCCGAGGCATCCGCATAGGAATGCCTCGGGATTTTTATGATTTGCATCGGCGTTTGTACAGACTTTGTGCCCGCCCCGCGTCGGGGCATGCACGGCTTGCCGCGCATGGGCGGAAACCGGCGTCGGGGTTTACTGACGGATCGGGAAGACAGCGCCGCCGGTTTCCGCCTTCGCCGTCAGCCGAGGGCTGACGGCACCCGACGCGGGGCGGGCGGAGCGCGTACAATATCTTGTGCCCGTACAGAGATACCGCACACGGTTTTGTGTAATATGACGAGTAAATTTGTTAGCTAAGGCTAACTGAATGGCAAGAATGACGAATTTTGTAAAATGGCTGAATTTCTTTGAAAAAACCCTTGACAAATCGGCATTCTGTGTGTATTATAGTGCATGGTTAGCGAGAGCTAACCATGCTGTAGCAATTAGGTTAGACAACGCTAATCGTATCGGAGGATGAGAAATTATGATGCCGTTGAGTCTTGCAAACGTCGGGGAAGAGAACATGATCAAAAAAATCGGCGGAAGCCCCGAGGTCAAGAAGCATTTGGAAAATTTAGGCTTTGTCGTCGGCGGCAACGTGACCATCATCACAACGCTGGCAGGCAACGTCATTGTGAACGTGAAGGAAGCGCGTGTCGCCATCAGCGAAGAAATGGCACGTAAGATCATGGTGTAACGGCAAAATGCCTTGCATACAAAAACAGCTTGATAGGAGGAACAGACGATGATGAGAACCCTGAAAGATGTCAAGATCGGTGAAACCGTCAGCGTAGTGAAGCTGCACGGCGAGGGTGCTGTAAAGCGCCGCATCATGGACATGGGTCTGACGAAGGGCGTTGCGGTTTATGTCCGCAAGGTTGCACCCTTGGGCGATCCGATTGAAATCACCGTGCGCGGCTATGAGCTTTCGCTCCGCAAAGCCGATGCCGAGATGATTGAGGTTCAGTAAGAATCCGCAAAGTATTTTCGGGATGACATCCCAAACGGAAATCGCCGTGCGCCGACGTTTCCGAATTCTGTAAAGAGAGGAAAAACAGCAATGGATATTCGTATTGCCCTCGCGGGCAACCCGAACTGTGGTAAGACCACATTGTTCAATGCGCTGACCGGCTCGAACCAGTTTGTAGGTAACTGGCCCGGCGTTACGGTCGAAAAGAAAGAAGGTAAGTTGAAAAAGCATGACGGCGTTATCGTCACCGACCTTCCCGGTATTTATTCTTTGTCCCCGTACACCCTGGAAGAGGTCGTGGCGCGCAACTACCTGATCGGCGAGCGTCCAGACGTTATCCTGAACATCATCGACGGTACTAACCTGGAAAGAAACCTGTACCTCACCACACAGCTGGTTGAGCTTGGCATTCCGGTGGTCATCGCCGTCAACATGATGGATGTTGTCAAGAAGAACGGCGATAAGATCAACGCCGCTGAGCTTTCCAGACAGCTTGGTTGCAAGGTCTTTGAGATTTCCGCACTGAAGGGTACGGGCATCATGGAAGCGGCAGAAGCAGCAATTGCCGCCGCAAAGAACGAAAAGACCGTTCCTCAGCATACCTTCAGCGGCAGTGTGGAGCATGCAATTGCACACATCGAGGAAGCCGCAGTACATAGCCTGCCCGAGGAGAAGCAGAGATGGTACGCCATCAAGATCTTCGAGCGCGATGATAAGGTGCTCGAACAGCTCAAGCTGTCCTCCGAGGTTCTTTCCCATATCGAACAGGACATCAAGGCAGTGGAAGAGGAGATGGATGACG
>CABUHM010000089.1:0-5880 GCA_902491355.1 uncultured Eubacteriales bacterium | reverse complement strand
CGTCAATGTCACAGCCGTGCGTGAGCACGGGGAGGCGACAGCCGCGAAGGCTTGTACCAACAAGACTTCCTGTGGTAATTATACTATAAATCGGACGGTTTGTCACTACATAAAAAGGCGGAAAACAAAAATGTCGGAAGAGGAAACAGAATTATCCGGTTGGGTGCCGTATGACGAGGCACCGACCACCTATCATATCCCGCCCGATGCGGCGCCGAAACCCGGGGCGAACAAGGTGATCTTTCCGATTCAGCCGTCGGATCGCCGCCGCGCGGAACGGGAAATACTGCAATGCGCCGATATCCTGTGTCTGGCGCGCGTGAAGTGGAAGGGACTGTCCGTCCCGCATCTGTTCACGGGCGATATCGAATGGGACGGTCAACTGCCCGCGCTGGTCTGGGACACTGAGACGGGTTCGGTGCGGGAAATGCATTTTTCGGTGAAAACCGATGCGTTTTCCATTCGCGGCGTGATCGGGTATCTCGAGGACAGACCCGAGCGGTACGTGCTGGACTACGACAACGGAAAATATCGCTACTCGGTGGTGGCAAAGCGTGATATGCGCGGCAATTTCTGTCTTGACCGCACGGGCAGGATGGCGACGGAGCACCGCCGCAGTGATCGCAGACGGCAGATCGTCGCCGTGGTGTGCGCATCCGTGTGTGTCGTCGGGGTTCTCGGCGCGCTGATCTCCGCATTTGTCGGCGGAGAGCGGAAGTTGGGTACGTCCGATTCTGACACCGTGCCGGTTTACGCGGAACAGACCTCACAGCGTCAGGACGCCGAATTGATCCTCCTTTACCTCACCGATCCCGTGCAGGCGGGCGGGAATCTCGAGATCACCGTGAAGGGTCAGCCCGATACCGAATATCAGGTGGCATCGTCCGCCTACGGCAGTGAACTGCCAAAGGGTACATCGCCCACGCGCTCGGACGCACAGGGCATGGTGTCCTTTTCCTTCTCATTGCCGAAGCGGCTGGAGGCGGGGACGTATACCGTGACCGTTTTTGATCGGGTAAGCGCTTCGACCTTCTCCTTTACGGTGGAGGCGAAGAGCTGAAATCGGCGAAACATACGCTATAATCCTTCCCGACGGGAGCAGGACGGTTTTCGGTCTGCCCGGACGGTCGGAAATACAGACAGATTGGGAGATTGCGGCTTATGCAGGAATGGATGCTCTCGTTTGTGGGAGATTTCGGATATCTCGGCATTTTTCTGCTTATTTTCATTGAGAACGTGTTTCCGCCCATCCCATCGGAGGCGGTGCTCCTGTTCGGCGGTGCGCTGACGGTTTCCGCCGCCATGAACATCCCGTATACGGTCATAGCGGCGACGGTCGGTTCGCTGGCGGGCGCCGTGGTGCTGTATCTTGTGGGGCATGCGTTGCAGGCGGAGCGTCTGAAACGTCTGCTTGAGGGAAAAACGGGACGCATTCTGCATCTGCGCCCCGAGCATGTGGATCAGGCAGGGGCTTGGTTCGCGCGGTATGAAGGGAAGGCGGTCCTTATTTGCCGCTGTATTCCCGTGGTGCGCAGTCTCATCTCGGTTCCCGCAGGCTTTGCGGGAATGCGCATGATCCCCTTTCTGCTTCTGACCTTATTGGGGAGCGCCGTGTGGAACACGATTTTAGTCTGCCTCGGCGCGGCACTGGGCAATGCGTGGGAAACTGCACTGCCGTATCTGAAACGCTACGTGTATTTCGCTGTTGCGGTGTTTGCCGTGATCGCTTTGGCGGCGGTCGTTGTCTTTCTGGTGCGCAGGAAACGCACAAAGCAGAACTCCGCATCTTCTTCGGGTACGGAGAAAGCCGAGTAAATGCGTTTTGCATCGCGGATCATGGTAAAAGGGTCATCCGACGGTTCGGGTGGTTCTTTTCTTTGATGTCTGATTTTCCATGGCACGAATGAAGCGCCTGAAAAACGCAGATTAATGAAGAAACGGCGGATCTCCGTCATGCGGAGGCATCGGGTAGTTGCACGGAAATCGGCAAAACGCATGGAATGTCCGCGCGAAATTGTGCAAGTCTACAATATGTTGTGATTGCCGTTGACAAGACATACAAGATGTGATACAATAGGTCTGCTTTTCGGACAGAGAACAAGCCGTGCGCGGGTCGAACCGAAGGGTAAACAGATCGGAACGGGAGAGAGAACGGTGCAAATTTCCGGCTTTCAGAAGCTGACCCTCTTGGATTATCCGGGAAAAACGGCGTGTACGGTGTTTACCGCAGGCTGTAATTTTCGGTGTCCGTTTTGCCATAACGCGGGCTTGGTTCTGGAGAGGGCAGAGCCGATTATCTCCGAGGACGAATTCTTCGCATATCTCAAAAAACGGCATGGTCTTTTGGATGGCGTTGCCGTGACGGGCGGCGAACCGCTCCTGCAAAAGGACATCGGCTCCTTTCTGGAGCGGGTACGCGCACTGGGCTACGATGTTAAGCTCGATACGAACGGTACCGATCCGGACCGTCTGCGCGAGCTGGTCGAGACGGGATTGGTACAGCGGGTTGCCATGGATATCAAGAACGCGCCGTCGGCATACGGGCTGACGGTCGGCGTGGAGCATGTACTCCTTGATCGCGTGGAAAGAAGCAAGGATTATCTGCTTTCGGGCGTCGTCCCCTATGAATTCCGCACCACGGTGGTGCGCGGGCTTCACACGGAGGAACGGATGATCGCGTTGGCGCAGTGGATCGCGGGCGCGCGAGAGTATTGGCTTCAGCAGTTCCGCGACACGGGAAGTCTGATCTGCGGAGAAGGCCTGTCACAGTTCGGAAAAGAAGAAATGGAAGCCTTTGCCGAGGCGATGCGACCGTACGTCGGATCGGTTCGGATTCGGGAAAGCTGACAGCGGGATGCGGTCGGTTTCCTTTGTGCGGTTTTCACATAACAAATTATTATTTTATAGGGAAAACGGGGGAGAAATCATGTATCAGATCATCAAGCGAGACGGCAAAATTGCGGATTTCGACATTGCAAAGATCGCAAACGCCATGAAGAAGGCATTCGATGCCACCGAGACAGAGTACACGGACAATATCATTGATTTTCTTGCGCTCAAGGTTTCGGCAGACTTTTTGCCCAAGATCAAGGACGGGCGCGTGGCGGTGGAGGATATCCAGGACAGTGTGGAGTCTGTCCTGTCCCGCGGCGGCTACGACGGTGTTGCCAAGGCATACATTCTTTACCGCAAACAGCGCGAAAAGCTCCGCAACCTCAATTCCACCTATCTGGACTATAAGGAAACGGTGAATAATTATCTGAAGGTGTTGGACTGGCGTGTGAAGGAGAACTCCACCGTGACCTATTCGGTGGGCGGTCTGATCTTGTCCAATTCGGGCGCCATTACGGCAAATTACTGGCTGACCGAGGTATACGACGAGGAAATTGCCTCCGCGCACCGCAATTGCGATCTGCATCTGCACGACCTCTCCATGCTGACGGGCTATTGTGCCGGCTGGAGCCTGAAGCAGCTCATCAAAGAGGGTCTGGGCGGCGTTCCGGGCAAGATTACCTCGTCCCCCGCAGGACATCTGTCCACGCTGTGCAACCAGATGGTGAATTTCCTCGGCATCATGCAGAACGAATGGGCGGGCGCACAGGCGTTTTCTTCGTTCGACACCTACCTCGCTCCCTTTGTGAAGATCGATAACCTCAGCTACAAGGAGGTGAAGCAGTGCATCCAGTCCTTTATTTACGGTGTGAATACGCCGTCCCGCTGGGGCACGCAGGCACCCTTCTCTAATATTACCTTAGACTGGACGGTGCCGAAGGATCTGCGCGACCTTCCCGCGATCGTCGGCGGCAAGGAAATGGACTTCACCTACGGGGACTGTGAAGAGGAGATGAAGGTGGTCAACCATGCGTTCATCGAGATCATGATTGAGGGCGACGCCAACGGCAGAGGCTTCCAGTATCCCATCCCCACCTATTCCATTACCCGCGATTTCGACTGGTCGCCCACAGAGAATAACAAGCTCCTGTTCGAGATGACCGCAAAATACGGTACGCCTTATTTCTCCAACTATATCAACAGCGATATGGAGCCGAGCGACGTGCGCTCCATGTGTTGCCGTCTGCGCCTTGATCTGCGTGAGCTGCGCAAGAAATCGGGCGGTTTCTTCGGCTCGGGCGAGAGCACGGGTTCTATCGGCGTTGTCACCATCAATCTGCCGCGTATCGCATATCAGGCGGCGGGCGAAACCGATTTCTTCCACCGTCTCGACCATATGATGGATATTGCGGCGCGCTCTCTGAAAATCAAGAGAACGGTTATCACGAAGCTGCTCAATGAGGGACTGTATCCGTATACCAAGCGCTACCTCGGCTCGTTTGAGAATCACTTCTCCACCATCGGTCTTGTGGGCATGAACGAGGCGGGACTCAACGCAAATTGGATCCGCGCCGATATGACCGACGTGCGTTGTCAGGAATTCGCCAAGAAGGTTCTCAATCATATGAGAGAACGCCTCTCCGATTATCAGGAGCTGTACGGCGATCTGTATAACCTGGAGGCAACGCCCGCAGAATCCACCTCCTACCGTCTGGCAAAGCATGATGTGGAGCAATTCCCCAACATCATCACGGCGGCAGAAGAGGGCGGCGATCCGTATTATACCAACAGCAGTCATCTGCCCGTGGGCTATACCGATGATATCTTCACCGCACTGGATATTCAGGACGAATTGCAGACCTTGTATACCTCCGGAACCGTGTTCCATGCCTTCCTCGGCGAAAAGATGCCCTCGTGGGAAGCCGCGGCGGCACTGGTTCGCAAAATTGCGGAGAACTACCGTCTGCCGTATTATACCATTTCTCCCACGTATTCCGTGTGCAAAAATCACGGATATCTCAGCGGGGAACAGTTTGTGTGTCCGGAATGCGGCGAGCCTACCGAGGTGTATTCCAGAATCACCGGCTATTACCGTCCCGTGCAGAACTGGAACGTGGGCAAATCGCAGGAATATAAGGAAAGAAAAGAATACAACATCGAGACCAGTGTGCTCCGCCATCACGGCGTGAAGGATGCGTCCGCTCCCGCAGACGGGACAGCCGCATCCGCTGCACCCGATGCCAAGGCGTTCCGCACTCTCCTGTTTGTCACCGCGACCTGCCCGAATTGCCGCGTGGCATACGGGTATCTGGATAAGGCGGGCGTGGTCTATGAAAAGCTGATGGCGTCCGAGCATCCGGAACTGGTGAAGCAGTATGACATCAAGCAGGCGCCTACCTTGGTCATCACCGACGGCGTGAACGCGCAGAAGTATGTGGGCGCGGGTGCGATTCGCCAGCACCTGACCGAACGCGAGGACGGCTGATGGTCGATATTTTGATCGTCGGCGGCGGTCCTGCCGGTCTGACGGCGGCACTGTACGGACGCCGCGCAGGGAAATCGGTCTTGGTTCTGGAAAAAAATACCTTCGGCGGGCAGATCAGCTGGTCACCCAAGGTGGAAAACTATCCCGCCATTGCTTCGGTTTCGGGCTTGGAGCTGGCAGATCTGCTGACGGCACAGGCGACCGAGCAGGGTGCGCAGATCGAGCTGGACGAAGTGACCTCGGTCACACGGGAGGACGATCATTTCACCGTGACCACCGCCTTTGGGGAAACCTATGAGGCGCGCACCGTGATCGCGGCGACCGGTGCCGCACCGAGAAGACTTGGCTTGGAGGGCGAGGAAGCGCTGATCGGACGCGGCGTCTCATTTTGCGCTGTGTGCGACGGGGAATTCTATCGCGGGGCTGACGTCGCTGTAGTCGGCGGCGGAAACAGTGCCTTACAGGAGGCGCTGTATCTGTCCGACCTTTGCCGACGGGTCTATCTCATTCATCGGCGTGATGCCTTCCGTGCGGACCGTGCACTGGTTGACCGCGCGTCGGCA
>CABUHM010000088.1:0-5945 GCA_902491355.1 uncultured Eubacteriales bacterium | reverse complement strand
CCCACCATGGCGCGCGCAATGGCGAAGCCGTCGCTCACGTTTTTGCCGCGAAGCAACCCAAAGCATTTTGTATAGGTAATGATATCGGTCTCGCGCTGTCCCGGCGGCGCCGCAAACTCGCTCCATCCGCAGACACTGCCGCACCGAAGCCGCAGAAAAAAGCGGTTTCGCGCAGGGCGTCTGGCAGATCGGGGTCCCGTGCGGAACAGGAACAGCCGAATGCCGTCAATCTGTTGAGACAATCGTAATACTCTGCCTTTCCCATAGGATCACCGCGCCGTCCGTCAGGGGACGGGACACGGTTTTTTCGGTTCGGCGGAGACCCTCTTTTGCGTCCCGCCGTCAATTTCAGCCGCGCTCGCGGTAAATGCGGCGCATCTCGTCCATTCTGCCGCAACTCATGCGTCCCTCGGGGCAGCGATCCGTGAGCACGCAGGAGGGACCCATGCCGCAGAATACGTCTGGCATTTCGTGCTGCAGCAGTCCGAGCATGGACTGCGCAACCTCCCGAATCTCCCACTGCGCCCGATTGCAGGTGCGCAGACGGAAAAACAGCATCAGCTCCCGCGCGTTCTGGGTGGTCATGACCGACAGAGTGTTGCCGCTGAGGCACAGACAGCTCTCGCGCACCAAGCCCATGTCCCGCAGACGCAAAAGAGTCTGCGCATTCCGCGCGAACGCCGCACGGTAGCGGGCAAGACATTCCGCATCGGCGGCAACGGTGTCGGGAACGATATAGCGGTTCGGATCCACCGTCGAAAGGGGCGGGATCACGGAAGATTGCATGCGGTGGCGCACCAGATGTGTCACTGAGGAAAGGGACAGACCGTCGATACGGAAGGCGGCGCTCACCTGCTCTGCCGTGCGCGGATAGCGGCGCATGCATTCGGCGGGCGAGGAGATCGCACCGTCGGCACACAGCAGAGACGCCGCCTCGCAGATGAGCTTTTTCCCGTTCGGTGTAAGGGAAAGCAGAGTCGTCGCAGGACGCACCTCGCACGGCGTATCGGAGAGGGGCAGATGCGCGGTCACGGTGCAGTCCGGCTCCGTTCCCTCCGCATACGGCACAATCTGACTTGCCGCGACGGGGAACACGTCGGCTAACTGCGCAATGAGCTGATCGGCAAGCGCGCAAAGCTCCGCGTCCTCCCTGCCTCTGCCGTACTTCATTTCCTGCACCATATGAATCAGCTCGCGGGCGTTCACCGTGCAGTAGAAATGACTGTAAAAGCAATACGGCAGGACAAAGCGGGAATCCTCCTTGGGAATCCCGTGCGCATTGAGAAAATTATAGTCGGCAAACAGGCTGTCCGCATGGGCGCGATACAGCGCTTCTCCCTCTCCGGTCAGTCCGTCGGGCACATAGTACCCCATGGTGCCGTAGTCCACATAACGGCGGCTCTTGACCGTGTAGGACGCAAGACGGAATTCAATGACGAATTCCTCCACCGCCACCGAAACATCCTCAAAGGCAATGTGAAACACCGCATGCTCGATGACGGAGCGGTGACCGCTTCGGATCACGTTTGCAACGAGCTTCCGATCCTTCTCGGCGTCGGGCGTTTTACGGTATATATCGGTCGCCGTGCCCGGCGTGGTGGAAATGCGGGCTGCACAGGCGCACAGGTGCTCCGCATCGATATTGTAGCTGAGGATAACGGCTTTTGCTTGCATGATATTTTTTCCTTTCGGCTGATGTTCTTTTGTGGGGCGGGTCATTCCTGTTCTGACGGCTCCGTACGGGATGCCGAGCCGTTTTCTTCTTCGGCGTGGATTCCGTAGCCGTCGATATCGGCACGCTGGAGAGCGCCGAACAGACGGTGGCGCACGCCCTTATGCTGCCGCTCCCACGCGTTGATCTGCTGTTTCATGGTTTCCCGCTCGGTGTGCCTGTCCTCGGGGCAGGTGCTTTTTATGAGGGGCAATTCGGGATTCTGCCGCATAAAGTAGCGGATATCCTTTTCGGGCGTGAACACAAAGGGGCGAATCATGGTAATGTTCTTGCGGGAAAGATAGGTCACGGGTGAAAACGAGCCGATCCTGCCCTCATGCAGAAGATTGAGCATGAAGGTGTCCACCACGTCGTCCATGTGATGTCCCAGCGCCAGCTTGTTACAGCCCATGGCGATGGCGGCATCGTGCAGAGCGCCGCGCCGCATTTTGGCGCACAGGGAGCAGGGATTGCTTTCCCGACGGATCTCAAAAATAATTTTCGCAATGTCGGTGGGCACGATGCGGTACGGGATCTCGGCGCGCTCGCAGAAATCGACCACGGGGGAGAAATCCATCCCCTCCAACTGCATGTCCACGGTCACGGCGCACAGCGTGAAGTGCTTGGGGTAAAAGCGCTGTAAATTATGTAAGGTACACAGAAGCGCCACCGAATCCTTTCCGCCGGATACACCGACGGCGATGCGGTCGCCCTCTTCGATCATATGATATACGTCCACCGCACGGCGCGAGGTGCTGAGCAGACGGCGAATGGCGTGAAATTCGACCATAAAACGGGTATTCTCCTATCGTCGGAAAAATGAAATCACAATCTACGAAAATGTACGCGGCAACTTTGCGCCGCACGGGAATATGATGTAATATACGGAAAGGAGTTGAATGGATTGGCTATCCGCATTTTTATAGATCAGGGACATAATCCGCAGAATCCGAACGCAGGCTCCGAGGGAAACGGTCTGCGGGAGCAGGACATCACCTACGATATCGGCAACCGCTTGGCACAGCTTTTGCGCCAAAACGGAAACTTCGACGTGCGCACCTCGCGCACCAGTCCCACGCAGATCCTCGGTACCTCCAATGCGACCAGTCTCCAGGCGCGCGTGAACGCGGCAAATCAGTTCGGCGCGGACGCGTTTATCAGCATCCACACCAATGCCAGCGAAAATGCGTCGGCATCGGGAGCCGAAGCGCTGGTATACCAAACGGGAACGGCGGCGGCACGTCTGGCGGAGGATATTCTCACCTCGCTGACGCGGCAAACCGGTCTGCGGGACCGCGGCGTGAAGGCGCGCCCGGGATTGTACGTCCTGCGCCGCACCGCCATGCCCGCCGTTCTGGTGGAGACCGGCTTCATCACAAACGCGGGCGATGCCTCGATTCTCACAGACCGCGCCGACGACGTGGCGCGCGGCATCTATAACGGTATTCTGGAATACTACGGACTGCGCTGACCTCAAAACCCCGCATCCGCACGCATGACTATGCCTCACGGCAGGGGACGGAATTCCGCCCGCAGTATTCGTATGCCGCAGACCCCCGCTTTGCCGTTACGGTAATGTCCGATACGCCGTAAAACACGCCCTCGCCCAGCTCGGTCACTGAGGTGGGCAAGGTCAGCTCGCGCAGGGCGGTACAGCCCGCAAAGGCGTATGCGTCCACCTTTTTCACCCGATCGGTCATACGGACGGTCTGCAATGCGGTGCAATGCTCGAACATGCGGTAAGAAATTTCCGCAATGCCCTCTCGGTCAGACGGGCGCAGTCCGAAAAGGCATAGTCGCCCACAATGGGCACGGTGCAGTTCAGCTCCACCGAGGAAAGCGCCGTACCGGCAAAGGCGTACTGCCCGAGATTCTGCAAAGTGACAGGAAGCTCGACCTCAGTGAGTCCCGAACCCCGAAAGGCGCTCACGCCGACGGCACGAATGCCGGGCACGGTCACATTTTGCAGGGAGGAACAGCCCATAAATGCCATAGCGGCGATATTGACCACCGATTCGGGTAGGCTGACGCGCGAAATGACCGTATTGTTCATAAAAGCGCTCTGCCCCACCGACGCGACGGGAAGTCCCCCGTGAGTCGCGGGAACCGAAACGATGGCGCTCTGTCCGTGATAGGACGTGATCTCCACATAGGTCTGATACACGTCATAGGCAAACGCATTGTCCTTCTCCCGCGCGGCGAGCTTCTCATCGGGAAGCGCGGAGGTCGTGGTCACGTCCCCCTCCTCCTCTTCATCCGAGCGGCAGGCGCTGAACAGATTCAGTATGGCGGAAAGCAGAACCAGAAGCACTGCCGCCGTGATCCATATGCGAGCTTTCATACGGGTACCTCATACTACATCGGCGGACTTGACGGCGTCCGCCTGACAATGGACGGAAGGCACGGCGTCGGTCGCATCACGGCAGACCGAGAAAGCCGCATACATGCCGCCTACGTTATTATATCACCTCAACCCCGAAAATGTCAATCATCTGCCGTAATTTTTGCCTTTTCGCCCGAATTCATTGCAATCGGACGTCGGGCATGCTATAATTGGTCAGATTCTCAGATCATTTTCGGGAGGAACGGTAACGATGGATTGGCTGATCGAGACCACGGCGGAGGAATTTATCCAGATACAGGCGGGAACGCGTTCCCTTGCCGCATGGGAAGCACGGACACCGAACGCGGGAGGTGCGCCGCGTGCCGGAGACGGCATCGTTTTTTCCTGCCTGCCCGAACACACCCGCTTCTGCCACGGAAGCATTACCGCCGTCACCTGCATGGAGGACGCGGCGCAGGTGCGGGAAATCTTTCCCGATGCCGTGTGTCACATATCCCCCGATGCGTCCCCCGTATATCTGTGTGAATTCTATCCGGACGAACTGCCCGAGGATCGCCGCCGACGGGTACACTTTTCCCTGTCTGGCAGAAAGGGCTACCCCATTCCCGTGCGTCTGCGGAGCGCGGACGATTGCCGACGGGTGCTCATATGCACCCACGGTCTGTTCGGAAACATGACGGGCAGTACGGCGGACGGGCTGACCGACGCTCTGCCTGACACCACGGTGCTCTCATGGGATCTGCCCGGGCACGGCGAAAGCCCTGCCACCGGCGCGGACTTTACCCAGAAAAACTGCGAAAACGATCTCGAAACCGTGATACGGTTCGCACAGTCCATGTTCCCTTCCGCGCCCGTCTGCCTGTTCGGAACCAGTTTCGGCGGGTATCTGTCCCTTCTGCATCTGTTTCGGCATCCGAACGAGATCAGCTGCGGCGTGTTCCGCTGTGTGGCGGTGAAGATGCACGAGACCATCGAGAACGTCATCGTCGGACCGAAGCTCATGCCGCAATTCCGCGAAAAGGGCGGCGTTGAGTTGGGCTTCGCACGGAAAATGATCCTGTATTACGGATTTTATGAGGAGACCGCGAACACCGATCTGCTCAACCTTCCCCACGGCGCGCTCCCTCCCGTCCTGCTCATCCACGGCACCGCCGACCGTCTTGCCCCCATCCGCGACGCCAAAATGCTGGCGCGGCATGCCCGCTTCGATTTTCTGGAAATTCCGGGCGCGGGTCACACCTTTGACCGCCGCGGCGATACCGAAGCGGTGGTCACTGCCGCCGCGGCATTTTACCGCGCCAACGGAAACGGCTGAAACGCTCTCAATATCGGGGAAAACGGGGCGCTTTTGTCCTGCTGCGCCGTGCATTTGTAACAAGATTGTTAATGTTTGAAATATATATTGACGAAAGGCTTGGAAATCTGTACAATCATACTGTTATTCGTCCCAAATTCTGTTGTGTGGGACGAAGGTAGCACGATTTTTGCATCTGTGCCAACAAGACCGTTCCAAAGCAAAGATAGGACGGTTCATCATCACTTCAATGAAAACTGAATAGATGTAACATATCTCGCAGTTCCGAACAGGAGCCTGAGCCGCCGTCATGACGGCTTGTGAGATCGTATGCTGCAGCCGACCGGAGAAAGACCGTCTCGGTTTGCAAAAAAACTCTTTGCGGGGGCTGCGATCAGCGGGGTGTGGGGTTCGCGCAGAGCTGAAGAGGCTGTACGCGGTCTTTTGCCGCAAAGGGGGATGCAAAAAATGAACAACGGAAATATTGTCGAGCTGAAGAACATCACTGTCGCCTTTGACGGGGAAACCGTTCTCGATGACCTGAGCTTAGCCATACGTGACTCGGAATTTGTCACCTTTTTAGGTGCTTCCGGCTG
>CABUHM010000087.1:0-5952 GCA_902491355.1 uncultured Eubacteriales bacterium | reverse complement strand
AGTGAATGATGTTGGTCTTGTCGAGACGGTATTCAATCTTACCGGCTTTTGCTTCCTTAACGGCACGTGCAACGTCAGCGGTGACGGTACCTGCCTTGGGGTTAGGCATCAAGCCCTTGGGGCCGAGTACCTTACCGAGACGACCGATGAGACCCATCATGTCGGGAGATGCGATGATCACATCGAAATCGAACCAGTTTTCCTTCTGGATCTTGTTGATATACTCGTCGGAGCCGACGTAATCTGCGCCTGCTTCAGCGGCGAGCTTCTCGTTCTCGCCCTTGCAGATGCACAGAACGCGAACCTTCTTACCGGTACCGTTGGGCAGTACTACAGCGCCGCGAACCTGCTGGTCAGCGTGACGGGAGTCAACACCCAGACGAACGTGGATTTCGATGGTCTCATCGAATTTAGCCTTTGCGGTCTTGCAGACCAGATCCAGAGCCTCAGCGGGATCATAGAGCTTGGAGGCCTCGTATGCCTTTACGCTCTCCTGATATTTCTTACCTTTAGTAGCCATTGTTATGATTCCTCCTCAACTCAGTCTTCCACGGTCACGCCCATGGAACGGGCAGTGCCGGCGATCATGCTCATAGCGGTTTCCAGAGAAGCAGCATTCAGATCGGGCATCTTGGTCTCAGCAATCTGCTTGAGCTGATCCTTGGTCAGCTTTGCCACCTTAACGGACTGGGGAGTTTTGGAACCGGACTCGATGCCGCAAGCCTTCTTGATCAGAACGGGAGCGGGAGGAGTCTTGGTAATAAACGTAAAGGAACGGTCTGCGTAAACCGTGATAACAACAGGGATAACGTAGCCTGCCTGATTCTTGGTTCTTTCATTGAACTCCTTAACGAAGTTCGGAATGCTGACGCCGTACTGACCGAGCGCAGGACCCACAGGGGGCTGTGCGGTTGCCTTTCCGGCATTCAATTGCAATTTGATATAGCCTTGAATTTTCTTTGCCATTTTTCTTTCCTCCAAATGTGGTTATTCGGGCGCATGAACGCCCCGTCGAGAGAATGGTTGTGGATTTTTTCTCTCTCCCACTGTCGGCAGACTCAGTCTGCCGCCTTTTTTACGTCCGAAGCATCCAGCTCCACGGGCATTTCGCGCCCGAAAATGGATGCCAGGACCTTGACCTTCTTCAGATCCTCCGAGATCTCCAGAACCGTACCCGCAAAGTTTGCCAGCGAACCCGCCACGATCTTGACGGAATCGCCCACGGCATACCCGAGGGAGACCTTCCGGACCTCGATGCCGATCCGCGCCACCTCTTCATCGGTGAGCGGAACCGGTTTGCTTCCGGGACCCACAAAGCCTGTAACGCCCCGAATGTTACGGACAACATGCCAGCTCTCGTCCGTCATAACCATCTTGACAAGAACATAGCTGGGGAAAATCTTGCTTTCCACTTCTTTTTCCACGGGATTTCCTTCCTCATCGATACCGCCGTTTTCCACGGTGATCTCGGTGGGGATGCGGATGTCCATGATCAAGTGATGCAGGCCGCGATTTTCCACTATTTTTTCCAGATTGGTCTTGACCTTGTTCTCATAGCCCGAATATGTGTGAGCCACGTACCATCTGGGTTCGGTGATATCGTTATTGAAATCGCTCATATCTGCCCTTCTCTCAGAACAGATTGGCGAGTGCCGTCAGTCCCTTATGGAAACCGAAGTCCAATGCACCGATGCAAAGACCGCAAACCACAAGGAGCACCAGCACCAAAACGGAGCTGCGGAAGGTCTGCTCACGGCTGAACCAAACGATCTTGCCCAGTTCGCTCTTCAGTCCGCGGAAATACGAACCGACGCGCTTGCCGAAGGACGGCTTGCCGCTTGCCTTTTTTGAAGCCTTCTTTTCTGCTTCTTTTGTTTCCCGGGGGTTCTTTTCCATGTCTGCCATGTCGTTGCCCTCCTTATTTCGTTTCCTTGTGAACGGTCGATTTACGGCAGAATCTGCAGTATTTGTTTAACTCCAGCCTGTCCGGGTCGTTCTTTTTGTTTTTCATTGTATCATAGTTGCGCTGCTTGCATTCGCTGCACGCGAGTGTGACCTTGACTCTCATTTTGCACCTCCGATAAAATTTTGACGGGACATACTTCGGCCCAGCCGATTCGACGCGGAAACCCATTCGGGCGGTCTCCCGCCGCGGGACCCGAGCAGTCCGCTTTATCTCCCTCAGACAGGCACAACAAAAAAGCCCCGACCGAGGTAGATACAGTATAGCATGTCTGCGCCGGAAAGTCAAGGATTTTTTGCAAACTATTGAAAAAAAACGGAGGTTGTGATATAATATCCTACAATACAAAAGAGATATGGGCGTTTTTGCGCACATCCGGCGCATTCGTACCTCGGCGTGCGGCGTCAATCGGGCGTACCGTGCGGCGCGCCGCGTTTCCCATACGCCGCGTCACACCGAAAAACAGCGAAAGGATCGACCATGAGCAAGCGTGTTTTAATTCTGACCATTACTGCCGGGCAGGGCCACAACAGCACGGCAAAAGCCATATGCAAATGTCTGGAGAGCGAAGGCGCCGCCACCCAAACGCTGGATGTCGGATACTACTATTCCAAGCTGGTGGGGCATACGATTGAAGACGGTTATATCCTCTCCGTGGAAAACGCAAAGCACCTGTACCGTCGGGTCTACCGCCACCTCGAGCAAAGACCTGCGGGACGCGCCTCGCTCATGCGTCTGGCAAACCGTATGATTTGCCGTAAACTACGAAAATATATAGACAACTGCGACCCCGACGTGATCATTTGCACGCACGTGTTCCCCGCTATGATCCTGCAGGCGATCAACCGCACCCGTCCCATTCAGGCGCACATGATCGGCATTCTCACCGACTTCGCGTTCCACCCGTATTGGGAGGAGAGCACCTGTCTGGACGAGGTCATTGTGACAGGCGACATGCTCATTCCTCTCGCACTCCGAAAGGGATACCGCACCGCACAGATCCGTCCGCTCGGCATCCCGATCAACCCGCGCTTTTCGGAGACCGTCAGTCAAGCCGAGGCAAAGGAGCGCATGGGGCTGAGCACTGAGCTTCCCGTCGTCCTCGTGATGGGCGGAAGCATGGGCTACGGGCACATGACCAAGACCGTGGAGACCCTGGATCGCGCCGCGTCCGAATTCCAGATAGTCGTGGTCTGCGGCTCCAACGAAGAAATGAAGAAAAAGGTGGACGAGCAGTGCACCCGCAAGCCAATGGTCACCTTCGGCTTCACCACCGAGATCCCAACCCTCATGGACGCCGCGACCGTCATTGTGACAAAGCCGGGCGGTCTGACAAGCTCGGAGGCGCTGGCAAAGGGGCTTCCCATGATCATCGTGAACCCCATCCCCGGGCAGGAGGAGCGAAACGCGGAATATCTGCTCAATCTCGGCGCCGCCATGCAGGCAAACGATATGTTCACCGTTGACCTGCTCGCGGATGCCCTGCTAAACGACCCCGAACGTCTCCGCGCCATGCAGCGCGCGGCAAAAGCGCTCGGAAAGCCCAATGCAACCGTCGATCTTTGCCGCTGCGCCCTCTCCTCGTGTCGTCACACCGTCGTACAGTGACCGACGGAACATTTCCCGATTCCCGTATTTTCACATCAGAAAGGATATATACCATGAATTTTCCCCGCGAAAATTACACCATGCTCTGCGACTTTTATGAGCTGACCATGGGCAACGGCTACTTCCACACTCCCTACCGTGACCGCATCACGTATTTCGACGTCTTTTTCCGCAACATTCCGGACGGCGGCGGCTTTGCCATTGCCGCAGGTCTGGAGCAGATCATCGAATACATTGAGGATCTGCGTTTCACCGAGGAGGACATCGGATGCCTGCGCCGGAAGGGTATTTTCAGCGAGGATTTTCTGCAATATCTTCTTGACTTCCGCTTCACGGGCGACATTTACGCCATTCCCGAGGGCACGCCAATTTTCCCCGGCGAGCCGGTGATCACGGTGCGTGCGCCCGCCATTCAGGCGCAGTTTGTGGAGACCTTCATCCTCCTCACCTTCAACCATCAGTCCCTCATCGCCACCAAATCGAACCGCATCGTCCGCGCCGCAGAGGGACGTGCCGTCAGTGAGTTCGGCTCCCGCCGCGCACAGGGTCCGGGCGGCGCCATCCTCGGCGCACGCGCCTCCTACATTGCGGGCTGTTCGGGCACTGCCTGCACCATTGCCGAGGAGCGGTACGGCGTTCCGGCAGGCGGCACCATGGCACATTCCTGGGTACAGATGTTCGACGATGAATTCATGGCGTTCGACACCTACTGCACCTTGTATCCGGAGAATCCCTGCCTGCTCATCGACACCTACGACGTGCTGGATTCCGGACTGCCCAACGCCATCCGCGCATTCCAAAAGCACGGCATCACAAAGTGCTCCATCCGCATCGACTCGGGCGATATCACGTATCTGACCAAGAAGATCCGCGCGCGTCTGGACGAGGCGGGACTTCCCGATTGCAAGATCGTCGTTTCCAATTCTCTGGACGAATATATCATCCGCGACATTCTCCTGCAGGGCGCGCAGATTGATGCCTTCGGCGTGGGCGAACGCCTCATCACCTCCAAGAGCGACCCCGTTTTCGGCGGTGTATACAAATTGGTCGCCTTGGAGGATGAGAACGGCAACGTGATCCCGAAGATCAAGATCAGCGAAAACCCCGCAAAGATCACGAATCCCCATTTTAAGAAGCTGTACCGCCTGTACGAAAAGGACAGCGTGAAGGCGATCGCCGACTATATCACGGTGTACGACGAGGTGCTCGACCCGTCACAGCCCCTCACCATTTTCGACCCCGACTACACCTGGAAGAAAAAGACCGTCACCGACTTTGTGGCAAGAGAATTGCAGGTTCCCGTTTTCCGAAACGGTGTCTGCGTGTATGACCGTCCCGACACCGAGACCATCCGTGCATACTGTGCACAGCAGGTGGACACACTGTGGGACGAGGTAAAACGCTTTGAGAACCCCCACAATTACTATGTTGACCTTTCCTGGAAGCTGTGGGATGTCAAGCAGGATCTTTTGGAACGTAAAGGAAGATAAAGCCCATGTACGATTATCTCAGATGCGCCTGTGCGGTTCCGGATGTGACCGTGGGAAATCCGGACGCAAACGTGGACGCCATGCTTGCGCTGGCGGATCGGTGCGAGGCGCAGTCCCGCCCCGATATCATCGTGTTTCCCGAGCTTTGCATCACGGGGTACACGTGCGGCGACCTCTTTTTTCAGCGCCCCCTGCAGATTGCCGCATGCCGCGGACTGGAGCGCTGTGCCGAGGCGTGGAAGGAGCGTAGCTTCGCCGCGCTCGTGGGTCTGCCGCTGACGATCGACGGGCAGTTGTATAACTGCGGCGTCCTTCTTTACCACGGAAGGATCGCGGGAATCGTTCCCAAGACCATGATCCCCACCTACAACGAATTTTACGAAAAGCGCTGGTTTGAGAGCGCCGTTCAGCTCACGCGCCGCACCGTCGATGCCGTGGATCTGGGACTTTCGGGCATGTCCGACACCGATATCCCCATCGGCAACGATCTCATTTTCACCTTGGGAGACGTCCGTCTCGGCGTGGAGATCTGCGAGGATCTTTGGGCGCCCGTTTCGCCCGGAAACCTCCTGGCTCTGGCGGGTGCGGAGGTGCTTTGCAATCTTTCCGCCTCCAACGAGACCATTTCCAAGCGGCGCTACCGTCGGGATCTGGTTTCTCAGCAGTCGGCGCGCTGTCTGTGCGCGTACGTCTACTGCTCTGCAGGCGGGAAGGAATCCACTACAGATCTTATCTTCTCGGGTCACACCGTCATCGCCGAAAACGGCACGGTGCTGACCGAAAACGAGGAGACCATTGCTTCGGATTATCTGTCGGTCAGCGATATCGACGTAGGAAAGCTCCGCGCCGACCGTTGCAAGATCAAGACCTTTGCACAGTCCGCCGCCCTCT